>JAYKGU010000032.1:0-20141 GCA_035285585.1 Synechococcales cyanobacterium | reverse complement strand
AACTTCCTGGGCGGCAACGCAAACGGCGCTCTGTCTGAGGGGCAGACCACAACGGCCAGCATCAAGCTGAGTCTGGCTGAAGCCAAAAATGCCCAGCAGATTGAAGAAGCCTTTTTTGCTGCGCTGTCTCAAAACGTGCTCAACGTCGGCGTCCGGTTCCAGCAGGTGAACGCCGGTGCCGGTAGCGACAAGCTGAGCGGTGGCACTATCCAGGGTGCCAGCAATAATGACAACGATGAGGATAAGAGCGTCGAAGTGCCTGAACCGGGTTCGCTTCTGGGCATGGGTCTGCTGGCGGGAGTCATGGCGACCGTCCGCAAACGCTTCACAGTGGACTGCTAAACCTGTAGCGATCGCCCCCTGACGCGCTGACCACCATTTAACGCCGCAAGTCCTCTGTGCAAAGTGCTGAGAGCCTTGCGGCGTTTCAAGCTAATTGCAAAGGAAAAATGCGCTAGGGGGTGACGCGCTGCTCCGTGCCTTCTTCCACCTCGTAGAGGAAAACGGGCTCGTCATCAAGGGAGCCAAGGCGATTGAGGGGCCAAACGCGCACCGCCGCCCGACCAATCAGGTTGTCGCGGGGGACAAACCCCCAGAAATGGCTATCATAGCTGTTGTTGCGGTTATCGCCCAGCACCAGGTAAGAATCTTCGGGAACGACCTGCGGTCCCCAGGTGTAGGTGGGTTCTTCGTTAATGTAGTCCTCAACGATGGGCTCGCCGTTGATGAATACCGAACCCTCCTCCACCTCGACGGTGTCCCCAGGGAGGCCGACAATGCGCTTGATCAGGGCATCTTTGAAGGTGGGGTTTTCCTGGCGGATGCTGTCCGTTGGCCGAAAGACGACGATGTCGCCCCGCTCTGGCTCTTTGAAGCGGTAGGTTACTTTTTCCACAATGAGGCGATCGTTGACCTCCAGGGTGGGCAGCATGGACTCGGAGGGAATGTAGCGAGCCTCGGCGATGAAGTGGCGAATTCCCAGAGCCAGAATCACGGAGAGGGCCAGAATATTGCGCAGCTCGACCCAGAAGCTTTCCGCCGCCTTGCCCGCCGCTGCGGCCACCATTGCGCCCGTCTCAGAGCGATCGCCCTCGTCATTATTCCTCTGAACTGGCGTGGCATCGATGTAAGCACCGTTGCCTTGGTCTGGGTTAGCCGATGCGTCGGGGGCTGGTGTCGATTCGGGATGTGGTGATGCGGGGCGATCGCCTTCCCCCCTTGCCCCAAATCCAGCATCAGCTGCAGCGCCATTGCTTCCGGTGTCAGCGTGCATCGAAGACGTCGGGTTGAGCGCATCGGGGGAGTCAGAAGGGCGGTTGTTAGGGTTATCTGGCACTGGCTCTGAAACGCGATTCATCATAGGGTTCTGATCACGACAATAGTAACAGGCTGGAATCAAAAAGCGAGGCAGACGGAACGAACCCATGATTGGGTGGGCATTTCTTCATTGTAGCGACTGGGTTTGGGGGATCAGTCCCAGGCTGGCCCGGTAACGAAGGTGGCCACAAAATGTTTTGCCCCGCGTACGGTGGAGCTTCTGCCAGGCTCATAAAGGGCTGCGGCGATCGTCAGTTCCCCAGCACAAAGTTCACCAGCTTCCCAGGCACCACAATCACCTTCTTGATGGTTTTACCTTCGATATAGCGCTGGGCCAGCTCCGACTCACGGGCATAGCGCTCCAGGGCGGCCCGGTCGGACTGGGCGGGGACCTGGATAGTGCCCCGCGTCTTGCCCATGATCTGAATCACCAGGGGAATTTCGTCCACCACCAGGGCGCTCGGGTCCGCCTCGGGCCAGGGTTGCTGGTGGACCGACTCGGTGTGTCCCAGGCGATGCCACAGCTCCTCGGTAATGTGGGGCGCAAAGGGAGCCAGCAGGGTGAGCAGGGTATGGATCCCCTCCTGATAAACCGGGGACGACTGGGGACAGTCGGCGCTGGCGAGGGCGTTGCTGAGCTTCATCAGCTCCGACACGGCGGTGTTGAACTGGTAGCCGCCTTCCAGATCCTCGGAGATTTCCTTAATGGCCGTGTGAACGGCTCGCCGCAAATCCTTTTCCCCTTTGCTGAGGGCGTCGGGATCTACCTTCGCCGGGTTAGTCGGCCCCTCCAGCTCATCTACCAGTCGCCAGACCCGGTTCAAAAAGCGAAACTGCCCTTCCACGTCGGCGTCATCCCACTCCAGATCTTTCTCCGGCGGCGCTTTGAACAGAATGAACATGCGGGCGGTGTCGGCCCCATATTTGGCCAGCACCTGGGCCGGGTCAACGCCGTTGTATTTAGACTTGGACATCTTTTCGTAGAAGACCTCCAGGGCTTCTCCGGTGTCGGGATCCACCGGCTGGTCTGGGTTGCTGATCTGGTCAGCGGGGACATATTTGCCGGTGACGGGATTTTTGTAGGTCAGGCCCTGCACCATGCCCTGGGTGAGCAGGCGGGTGAAGGGTTCGCTGGCCTGGAGGAGGTGGCGATCGCGCAGCACCTTGGTCACAAACCGGGAGTAGAGCAGGTGGAGAATAGCGTGCTCAATGCCGCCCACATATTGATCCACTGGCATCCAGTCATTGGCCTTGTCCGGCTCGAACACCTGCTGGTCATTCTTGGCGTCACAGTAGCGCAGGAAATACCAGGAGGAGTCGATGAAGGTATCCATCGTGTCCGTCTCCCGCTTGGCGGGCTGCTGACAGGATGGGCAGGGCACATTGACCCACGACTCCAGCTTCGAGAGGGGAGACGGTCCCCGTCCAGAAAACTCCACGTCTTCCGGGAGCTGCACCGGCAGGTCGGCCTCGGGCACAGGCACGGTGCCGCACTCGGGACAGTGGATCATGGGAATGGGCGCACCCCAGTAGCGCTGCCGGGAAATTAGCCAGTCCCGCAGGCGATAGGTGACTTTGGCCTCGCCGATGCCCTTCTCTTCCAGGAATTGGATGACCCGCTCCTTGGCGGCGGGCACCGTCAGGCCATCCAGCGGCCCCGATTGCTGAAGGACTCCCGACTCGTTATTGGTATAGGCCGTGGTCAGCGGCGGTGCATCCTCCGGAGACACATCCGGCGGGAAGACCACCTGCACGATGTCCAGGCCAAACGCCTGGGCAAACTCAAAGTCGCGCGGGTCGTGGGCGGGCACCGCCATGATCGCTCCAGTGCCGTAGTCCATCAGCACGTAGTCGGCAATCCAGATGGGGATGGCCTTGCCGTTCACGGGGTTGATGGCGTAGCCGCCCGTGAAAACGCCGGTTTTGGTGCGATCGTCGGCGGTGCGCTCCAGTTCGCTCTTAGAAGCGGCTTCCACCTGGTAGGCGTGGACGGCCTCCGCATGGTCAGGCGTTGTGATTTGGGGAACCAGCGGGTGCTCGGGGGAAAGCACCATGAAGGTAGCTCCCCAGAGGGTGTCGGGCCGGGTGGTGAATACCGGAATCGGCTCGCCACCCGCCGTTTTGAACTCGACCCGTGCGCCCGTGGACTTGCCGATCCAGTTGGCCTGCATCAGCTTCACCCGCTCCGGCCAGCCGTCGAGGGTATCCAGGTCATTGAGCAACTGTTCGGCGTAGTCCGTGATTTTGAGGAACCACTGGCGCAGCAGGCGGCGCTCCACCATCGCCCCCGATCGCCACGATCGCCCCTCACTATCCACCTGCTCATTGGCCAGCACCGTCTGGTCAATGGGGTCCCAGTTGACGGCGGCCTCTTTCTGGTAGGCCAGCCCCGCTTTGTAGAACTCCAGGAAAATCCACTGGGTCCAGCGGTAGTAGTCGGGGGAGCAGGTAGCTACCTCCCGATCCCAGTCGTAGGACAGGCCCAGCCGCTTGAGCTGGGCGGTCATCTGGCTAATGTTTTCGTACGTCCACTTGGCGGGATGGATGCCCCGGTCGATGGCCGCATTCTCGGCGGGCAGGCCAAAGGCGTCCCAACCCATGGGATGCAGCACCCGGTAGCCCTGCATCCGCTTCACCCGGGCGATCACGTCCGTGATGGTGTAGTTACGGACGTGGCCCATGTGCAGCTTCCCGGACGGGTAGGGGAACATGGACAGGGCGTAGAACTTGGGCTGGTTACCAGTATCAGGGGTGTGGTCTAAACCCTGCTCTGCCCATACCGCTTGCCATTTTTCTTCAATAGCTGCCGAGTTGTATTGCGATTCCACAGGTGGGACGCCTCCAGCGATCGTCGAGTCTAAGGGGGATAGTCCCCACTATTCTATAGTGCGTTCTGCTCAGGTGGCGGCTGGTTGGCTGTTCTGCGTCAGGCCTTAATGCTCCCAATATTTGCAGGCGGCGTAGGCCAGGGTGACCACCCCAGTCAGAATGGCGGCTTCGTTGACGTGGAATTGGGGGTGGTGCAGCGGATAGTTGGGCTGATCGGGAAAACCAACCCCCAGGCGAAACATGGTGCCGGGGGCGTGTTTGAGGTAGAGGGCAAAGTCTTCGGCCCCCAGGGACGGCTCCTGGATAATTTCGATGCGATCGCTCCCCCAGGCTTCCTGGGCCGCCAGTTCTGTAATCTGGGTTAAATCGGGGTCATTCATGACAGACGGCACGCCCCGCCGATAGTTCAACTCGTAGCGGGCACCGTAGCACTGGCACACACTTGCCACAATTTGCTCAATCCAGGCCGGAAGTTCAGCGCTGGTTTCGGGGTGGAGCGATCGCACCGTTCCCAACAGTCGCACCTGATCCGCAATTACGTTGGGCGCACGCCCCCCTGTGATTTGTCCAAAGGTGAGCACCACCGGACGCAGTGGGTTCTGGGTGCGGCTGATGGCCTGCTGCAGGGTGGTCACAACCTGGGCCGCAATCCAGATGGCGTCTTTCGCCTCATGGGGCCGGGCACCGTGCCCCGACTCGCCCAGAATGGTTAATTCAATATCATCGGCGGCGGCGGTCAGCGCCCCATAGCGAATGCCCAGGGAGCCACCCGGAATGGACGGAAAGACATGGAGGCTGAAGATGGCGGCGACGTTTTCCATTACCCCGTCGCGAACCATCCAGCCCGCGCCCTGGGCCGTCTCTTCCGCCGGTTGGAACAGGAAGCGCACCCGCCCCGGCAGCTCAGCGCCCAGTTGGGCGAGCACCATGGCCGTCCCCAATCCTACGGTTGTATGCACATCGTGACCACAGGCATGCATCATGCCCACCTGCCGCGAGGCGAACTCCAGACCCGTACGCTCCTGGATGGGCAAGGCATCCATATCGGTACGGATAGCCAACAGGCGTGGATCAGGGCCGCTCCCCAGTTCTCCCACCACCCCCGTCTTACCCACCAGCTCCTGCACCGTCAGACCGCAGGAAGAGAGTACCCCCGCTACATAGGCAGCGGTCTGGTATTCCTGCCCGCTCATTTCGGGGTGGCTGTGGATGTGGCGGCGAATTTCAACAAGCCGGGGAGCGAGGCTGGCGGCGATATCCTTAATGCGACTGAGCATGAATGGGTAGGGGATAGCAGTGGGACTGGGGCTGGTGGAGCTTGACCTAAGCCTAACGAAAACTGGTGCGATCGGTTAGTCGGTATCAGTTTTCTAGACAGAATCTTGATAGGCAATTCTAACCTATGACAACAGCCTGCCAGGCAGTTGTGCCTCAATCAACCTCTAATTCCGCCTCTGCAGTCTGCCGCATGGCCAGGAAGGCTTCTTTGATGGGTTGACCGACGGAACTTGGCGACTCGTTCAAAAGCATGGACTGGTAAGTTTCGAGAAAATTGCTTCTCAGCCTGTGGAATAGATGCAAAAAATGTCGAACAAAACTAATACAATCTAAAACCACAAATTCCGTTCCACCAGCTTTTTGATATAAAGACCGCGCATGGTCTTGAACTTGCTGATCGATTGGTTCAGTGGTAACAAAAATATAATTATCAATTCGCTTTCCATTAACTGACAATTTCCGTAAGGCTAGATCAATATCCCTAACCGAAACGCATCTACTTTTCATTTCGTAGCTTGTAATAATTTCGTTATCTCCAAGTAAAGTAATCTCAATGTCGCCTAATGAACCAGTTTGCGAATCAGCGGCATTGTGAGATTGTAGCGCTAAAACTTTCTCACCGAGGTAATCCTGAGCCGTTTGATAGATAGAAGCAACAATCAATACAGGTAAGCGGCTTGTTCCTTTCAGGCTAAGGTGTTTCTTGATCAGATCAATGATGTCTTCAGACGACAGGGGCAAATCACCCTCTAGGGTTTTCAGCTCTTGGAGGAGCGTTGTAATTCTCTGCTGTTTCTCATTCCGATCGATAAGAAGCCAACGTATCGTTTCTGCTAAAAGATCATCTGGTGTAATTCGACAGTTACTGACGTCGTCCAATAACTCCAACACAAATTGATAAAGCTGAGGCGGTTTACCTACAAGATTCACATCCCGCTCTAGCAGGACATTTCGGTTTCGTAAGGCGGGGGTAAGAAAGGCAGTAGTAATATTGCAAGGTAGGCTGTACTCGTTAATAAAGTCAGTAATGTAGCGCTCATCATAGCTTCTTCCTGAAAAAGTATCCGCACCACCAATTTCCGTATAGGGCTTTCTCACATCCACTTCAGGCCGATGAATTTTGGCAAGCAGACATGCCATCAACAGCCGCACTCCAGCTCGATTTCTTAAATTACGAGCGACATATTCAACCCGTTCCCTTGTATCGCCTCTGTTCACTAATGACTGTCCGGGTTCCCGCTTAAAGCGGGACAAAATTCACGGGACAGTGGGGCGCACAGCGCCCCACTGTCCCGCCTTAAGTGGATACCCACTGGAAGCGCGTCGAAAAGCGGCAGCGAGGATTTCTCTTGGTTCAACCATTCTGTACTATCGGCTATATCCTTTGGAGGAGCATAATTCATCCAAACTACTTCAGTTCGAAGCTGTTTGACCGAAAGGCACTGCTTTGAAGGCGCTTCAATACAGTACCAATCACCGTATAGGGTATCTAACAAATCGCAGTGATAACCCGATAGAGCAACCTTCCCTTTAGTATTTTTTAATACTTCAGCAAGCCGACGATGCTCGTCGTCAGTCATCTCATATTTGTAAGCATTGGCGTCACCCCGTGAGATGTGTGGGTAGGGAGGATCGCAGTAAAATAAAGTTTCTTCATGGTCATACCGCCGAATGACCTCAATGGCGGGGGAGTTTTCTATCTGAACCCGCAATAGTCTTTGCACAATTTCAGATAACCCTTCGACGCTACCCAACCAGCGGGAGACAGCGCCTGCCATCCCCGCACGGCTCGTCAGTTTGCAGTGGGCCCAACGTCCCACACTGGCGGTTTGAGCTAACCCTGTTCTAACTTGTCGTGCCCTTACAAAGAAACGGCGGGCCCGCTCCAGCTCAGAGAGGTTACTTACCGATTCTTCGACCGCAAGCCTGAGTTCTTCCCTTGAGAAGGGAGTCAAACCAATCGCCTTGATTAATTCTTCCTGACTGTCGCGAAGAACACGGAAAAAGTTAACCACTTCCCCATCGATATCGTTATAAGTTTCCACTGGGGAAGGCTTTCGGTTCAATAACACCGCTGCCGACCCTGCAAACGGTTCACAATAGTGAGTTGCCTCTGGGAGGAGAGGTAAGAGCCAGTTCAAGTGATTAAATTTTCCTCCATACCAGCCGAAAGCGATAATTTTACCCATTTGCTTAATAAATTACGCTCAGACAAATAGTATACACGAACCAGTTACTCACGATGGGCAGAGAATTGGTATAACCAATTTAACCGACCGATTTACAGATGTTTTTTGGATAAGGATAAGGTCACTTAAGATGAGCCGTATGACTTTTGCAACGCTTTTCGGGTGGTGTAAATGGGGCGGTGTGGCGATCGCCCTCCTCGCTCTGACCACCGCCTGCCAGACGGAAACTGCCTCCACGGATACCGCTGCCACGCCCGATGCCGCCGAGACACCCACCGATGCTGCCGCCTCTGGGGACGGCCTCAAAGTGGGCACCCTGCTACCCATTACCGGAGACCTGGCCCAGTATGGTGGCCCCATGCAGGACAGCGCCAGCTTTTTGATTGATACAGTAAACGCCTGCGGGGGCGTCATGGGACAGCCCGTGACCCTGATTTCTGAAGATACTCAAACGGAACCCACCGCTGGTGCGTCAGCTATGACAAAGCTGGCGGAAGTGGATCAGGTGGGCGGCGTCGTTGGGGCGGCGGCTAGCTCCATCTCCAGTGCGGCGGTGGATATCGCGGTGCGCAACAGCGTGGTGCAAATTTCTCCAGCCAGCACCAGCCCCGTGTTTACCGAGCGGGCAAAGGCAGGCGACTTCAGCGGCTACTGGTTCCGCACCGCACCGCCGGATACCTTTCAGGGAATTGCCCTGGCCCAACTGGCCCAGGAACGAGGATTTGAAAATGTTGCTGTGCTGGCCATCAATAACGACTATGGCAACGGCCTGGTGGAATCTTTTTCGTCCGCCTTCAGTGAATTAGGCGGCACGGTGGCCAACGCCGATAGCCCCACCCTCTATGCCCCCGATGCCACCACCTTTGACTCCGAGGTAACAGCGGCGTTTAGCGGTAAACCCGATGCTGTCTTGCTGGTGGCCTATCCCGAAACGGGCAGCCTGATCCTCAAGTCGGCCTTTGAGCAGGGCTTGTTGGATGGCTCTACCCAGGTGATTTTGACAGATGGTATGAAAGACGAGGCGATCGCCGATCTGGTGGGCCAAACCGCCGAGGGCAGCTACATCGTCAGCGGCGTCATCGGCACCGCCCCCAGCGCAGGTGGGCCAGCCATCGAGGACTTCAAGCAGATTTACACTGAGAAGTTTAGCCGCGATCCCGGTGTATTTGACCCCAACACCTGGGACGCAGCAGCGCTGATCGTCCTGGCTGCCGAAGCGGCTCAGTCTACCAAGGGAGAAGCCCTGCGGGATCAGGTGGCGCAAGTGGCCAACGCCCCCGGAGAGGAAGTAACGGATGTCTGTCAGGCTCTAGAGCTGGTGCGTGACGGACAGGACATTAACTACCAGGGAGCCAGCGGCACCGTTGACCTGAATGAAGACGGTGACGTAGTAGGTACCTACGACATCTGGTCGATTACCGAGGACGGCAAGCTGGAAGTCGTTGATACCGTAAATATCGAGGGCTAGAGGCTCAGGGTGTGGAGGGCGCGAGGGGCGATCGCCCCTCATCCCCTGACGGCATCAATTGCCCCGATCCGTCCCCACCCGTCTCCCCGTTCAGCAATTCCTCTATCAGGGCGGGTGGGGTCGCCTCCCGAAACGCGCCGCAGTAATACATCGTCAGGACGGCCTCGTAAGCCCAGTGGTCGGCGGGCACATCGGTGTAGGGATTGGGCAAAGCCTCTGCCTGCCCGGTAACACAGGCGTCCAGAACTTCCCTCGCCGTGGGGGGAACCTGGGCGACAGAAGGTGCTTCCGCTAGCTCAGCCTGGGAGGGACGGCTGAGGGCGAAAAGGGTAAGGAGAGTGGCGATCGCTGCGGTGGTGAGCTTCATTTAAGCAAAGAGTGGATGAGTGAGGGAGCGGATGAGTCTTAACGTGCCACCCATTTTACCCACTACCCACCGACCCATCTACCCACCGATTCATCTACCCATCTATAGCCCTACGGGCTAAGGTTTGAGTGTGGAACCCCCGCGTCGCCGGGGTTCCACACCTCTTGAATGTCCTAACGCGGAAGCGTAACGCCATACTACCGGCAATACCGTTCCTCAAGCCAAACCCGCACTTCCTGCTCAGAGGCGCAAACGGTGCGCTGTCCGGTGGTGGGGTCGTAGACCGTGTAGAAAACATTGCCCTGGCGATCGCGCCGCATCTCTACGATGGGTTCCCGCTTTCCGGCGGCTAGATTGATGAAGGCTGTCCAAAAGTTTGTCCAGAATGAGGCTGAAGGAATAAGGCGAGCCAGCTTGCTACGGAGGCTGGCTCCGACAGAGGGGGCTGGGGCAGGCTGAAACCCTTCCAGGACGCGATAGTCGAGGGAGGAGTTGGGGCGATCGTAAGCCATAGGTGAGGTCTCCAAATGAGGGGTCTCCAGACGGTGAATCGCTCAAATCGATTCGATGGCTTTATTTTCTGTAAATTTGCTTGACCAGAACAGAGACAACCCGGTTAATTTGTTATGGATACAGTTGAGGTCGACACAACTGTACCGCTCAAACACGGCGGCAACTGTACCCGGTCTGGCCGCTCCCTGCGATCTGGAGTCCCCATCTATTCCCCTCTGCCTATGACCTCCTCTCTCCCCACGACGGAACTGACCCTTTACGAACAGGTGGCCGACCGCCTGCAGCAGTCCATCGCGGACGGGACGCTACAGCCGGGCGATCGCCTCCCTTCCGTCCGCAAGCTGCGGCAGCAAATGTCGGTGAGTATGTCCACCGTGCTAGAAGCCTACCGCCTGCTGGAGGATCGGGGGCTGATTGCGGCCCGCCCCCAGTCAGGATACTACGTCAAGCAAACCGCCCTGGAGATGCCCGCCGAACCCCATCCGTCCGCACCCCCCCGGCAGGTCAGTGCGGTAGACACCTCCCTCGCTTTCCGCCTCATGCAAACCGTATCTAACCCTGACCTGGTGCAGTTGGGAGCGGCTCTGCCGGGAATGGACTATTTGCCCCTCAATGCCCTCAACCGTCTCATGGGGCAGATTCTGCGGAGCGATCCCGTCCGTGCCCATGCCTACAGCACGGTGCCGGGATGTGAGGAACTGCGGCGGGAAATTGCCAAACGCATGCTGGATGCGGGCTGCTCCGTTTCCCCCGACCAGGTGCTGACCACCAACGGCACCACGGAGGCGGTCTACCTGTCGCTGCGGGCGGCGACCTGTCCTGGGGATACGGTGGCCATTGAATCCCCCTGCTACTATGGCCTGCTGGAAACCCTGAAATCTTTGGGCCTCCAGGCATTGCCCCTCCCGACCCACCCCCGCGATGGCATTTCCCTGGAAGCCCTGGAGGCAGCGCTGCAAACCGGGAACGTGACCGCCTGCTTGGTGGTATCGAACTTCAGCAATCCCCTGGGGAGCTGCATGGGCGATCGCCAAAAGCAAACCCTGGTAAGCTTACTCAACCAGTACCAGGTGCCCCTGGTGGAGGATGACATCTATGGGGAGCTGTACTTTGAGGGCGATCGCCCCAGGGCCATCAAAGCCTTTGACACCGAGGGATGGGTGCTCTACTGCTCGTCCTTCAGCAAAACCCTGTCCCCCGGTTTGCGGGTGGGCTGGGCCATTGCGGAGCGCTATCAGCGCCAGATGGAGCAGTTGAAGGTGGTGGTGAACCACATGTCAGCGATCGCTCCCCAGCTCACGGTAGCCGCCCTATTGGCCAACGGAGGTTATGACCGCCACCTGCGGCAGCTACGACGGGCCTACCAGTCCCAAACGGGACACATGCTGCGGGCCATTTGCGACTACTTTCCGGCGGAGACGCGGGTGACCCAGCCCAGGGGCGGTCACGTTCTGTGGGTGGAGATGCCAGAGATTTTTGACGCGATCGCCCTGTACGAGGAAGCGCTCAGCCAGGGCATCAGCATTGCCCCCGGCCCCATGTTTTCCGTCTCCGGCCATTGCTTTCGCCACTGTTTCCGGCTGAATACCGGGCTGCCGTGGTCTGATGAGATCGATGCGGCGATGCAAACCATCGGCTATCTGGCAAAGCGGCAGCTAGCCAGGAAAATATTAGAAACGGATCGGCCAGGAAACATCTTCTAAACGCGATTTAGATGGGATTTGTCGAAAAAACAATCCCTAAGGGTGAAGCATTTCGGCAACACGCCATGAAAAAGACCCAAAAGTTATTACGAAATGCTTCGCCTCTACAGATCGACGGCGTGCTGAATATTTTCCAGGGCGGCCCGCTGCCACTGGCTGGCGCGACCGTAGCGCACCTGTTGGCGGATGAACTGAATTACCTGATCGGCTTTCTCGATGGCTTCCCGCATTTGCTGGGGGGATAGTTTCCCGGATGCGGCGTCAGCGACGATGTGTTCCCATTCTTCTCGCTGCATATACCATAGCTCCAAATAATGAAGGGTCATGGATGTGAGTAACAGTCTGATCGTTCCCGATTTGGGTGGGAAAGGCTCTACTCTAAACTTCGCATTCTGGCCTTGGTCTCCGGAGATTTACCCCCAGTACCGGGGGATTACGGATGTCTACCGGATGCCGAATGGGCGTAGCGGGGCGAAATCACGGTAGAGTTTGGATGAAGGTGAGATTTTCCTGAATCACTGCGTTGGCGATCGCGCCAATATTCTTCCGACTGCAGACCTGTGCCTTCCCCTATAATATTACTCCCGTTTTTTCGATTGATGTTCCCACTGAACGGTTCCCCACGGTATGACTGCTTCCCCCACTGATCCGCCCAACGGCCCCGACGCCGATTTCGACCCCACCGACCTCCTGCAAGCCCTGCGCCGCAAAGAGGGCAACTGGGTGTCCTGGGGGCAGGCCTGCCTGCAGCTACAAAAAGCGGGCTACAGCCCCCAGCAAATTTTTGAAGAAACTGGCTTTGAACCCGTGCAGCAAAACCAGATTGGGGTGGCCACCCAGGTGTTTGCTTCGATTACCGCAACGGGAATTTCGGAGGCAGTGCGATCGCACTTTGAGCAGCGGGGCAGCGACACCCTCTACGAGTTCCGCATCCTCACCCAGACCGAACGGGCAGCGGCGGCCACCCTTTGTGTGGAGAAGGGCATCGATTCGGAAGGGGCACGGGAGGTAGCCCGCGCCATTAAGGATTTCTCCCGATTTACCACGCCGCCAGAGGGGTTTCAGCCCTTTGCCGACCATCCAGGTGATGCGATCGCCCACCATTATTGGAAACTCGCCCGCCAGCAGTCCGATTTACAGATGCGATCGCGCCTGATTGCCTCGGGCCTGCGGTTTGCCGAAAGTAACTCGGCCCGCACCCGCCTGGAAACTTTGCTCACGGATTTTTCGGTGATGCGCCAGCGGCGACAGCCCCTGCTGCCCGCCTATCGCCCCGACTCCGAGGAAGAGGTGCCCCGGGTGGTGCCCGTGGTGGGTCAACTGCCCCTGACGGCGGCGGACGTGAAGGCCGTTCCCTTGGTGGAGGAGACGGGGGACTTCCACATCGTCACCGCAGGCGGTGCAGCGGGCATGGGGGCGTGGGTGGCCTTTCCCGGCTGGCAAATCGTATGGCTGGCGGAAGACCCCGTCGCCATCCTGGCGGATAGTGACCAGTTACCCGTCAGTTCGGCGCGATCGGAGGAGGTGCTGGTGCTGGTGGATCGGGCGCAGCGGCAGTGGAGTCCCGACAACTACTTCATCGCTGAGCAAAATGGTTCCATCCAGGTCCTTTGGCTGGAGGAGGAACCCGCCGATTTGTCCCTGCTGGGACGGGTGCTGCTGGTGCTGCGTCCTCGCCAGGTGATCGACGAAAACCTCAGTCACGATCCCTGGCAGGTGGAAGAGTAGGATTTGTCCTGCAAGACCACCCTGTAGGGTGTGTTGCCGCGCAACGCACCACCAAGTCGAGCTTCGGTGGGGTATCAACGTAAGGCGGGACGCTTTCCCAAGAATAGAATCCAGGAGCCAGAAGTCAGCTCCCTCCTGAATTCTGACTCCTGACTCCTGGCTCCCTATCCAACCAGGATTTCCCGGCTCACGTTGAGACCCCTTCGGTGCGTCATCGCTGCGCGGGATGCACTCTACAACTGATAGAGAATGACCAGTCGTTGAACCAGGGTGACAATATGCCAGCTCCTTACACCGGGGGATGTCAGAAACCCAACACCAGCGAGGGTTACGTTGGGTTTCGCTAGTGCTCTACCCAACCTACAGCTGCACAACGATCCGCACCAAGGCAGTTAAAACTGCCTGAGTCGCTTTTCCACCCCGGTCTAAAGACGCGGGGATGCCAAGCTCCCATCTCCCCCCGTGCTCCGTGAGGCAGTTGTGGTAGTTCAAGGACAGCTCAACCGCCGGATTTCATAGCACTGCTTGAGCGGTTCCAAGCGAATGAATGATCCCCCACCTACTAATACCTGGTAAATATCTACAGCCGCAAATCTACAGCCGCAAAGATATAGCCATTTCGTCCAACTCAGCGCGAGACAGCTCTGGAATATTCTTCAGGTGAAAGCGCACTTTGCCATCCTCCACGTAGGCCCGGTGCTTGTGCATAATGTCAAGGGGATCATACTGCGGCAGTACGTGTAAATGGGCGTGGGGGACGCCGAACCCGTGCACCACCATGCCCACCCGGAGCGGCTGGTAGACTTCCATAATCCTGCGCCCGATGCGCTGGGCCACCACCATAATTTGAGCCGCCAGCGGATCGGGAATGTCCGTAAAGTGGTCAATGTGCGCCCTGGGAATGACCAGACACGCCCCCGGATACACCGGATGGATGGGGATGATGGCCATGAGGGATTCGTCTTCGTAGACGATGCTGGCGGGGGCCTGGTGGTGGGCGATCGCACAAAACGGGCATGGCTCAGTGGACATATCCATAGGCATCTTCTGTGTTCCAGGCAACTAACCGTATTTAACCGTCAATACGGATTGTTCCCGTGTATAGAAGATGTCATCACTCCGAATTTCTCTCGGCTTTTGGGAGGACTTGATCTTGAGAATCAACCGCTGAGGGCAAATGGCCATTACCCGTACGGAATCGGGGGCCTCGGGTCTGAAAGGGGTGGCATTAGAGGATGCCGTCGTCTTCGTTGTCGAACTGGCCTTCGTTATCAAAAACGCCATCGTCTTCGGTGCTGTCATCCAGCACGCCGTCCTGGTCAAACAGGCCATCATCCACGCGTTCGGCGTCATCCACGGTGTTGTCGATGGCATCCCCAGCGTCATCCACGGTGTTGTCGATGGCGTCCCCGGCATCATCTACCGTATTGTCGATGGCGTCCCCAGCGTCATCCACGGTGTTGTCGATAGCGTCCCCGGCGTCATCCACTGTGTCATCGACCTCGTTGCCAACATCGTTAAAGGTTTCTCCAGCTTCGTCGATGAGTCCGCTATCGGCCATGTCCTCAAAGGTTTCGGAGCCGATGACGCCGTCTGTCTGCAGGTCGTTGTCAATCTGGTATTGAACCACAGCCTGCTGGGTCAATGGCCCATAGATGCCATCGATTGGCCCGACGGCATAGCCTTCCTCTTGCAGGTAAAGCTGGATGTCGCGGATGACAGGACCGCGATCGCCCTGCACGAGAGGCAACTGCAGCCCGGAATATTCCTCCTCTGCGATGTCGCCATCCACAACCTGCGCTTCCGCCCCTGGGGCCGTCGCCACAATGGGCGCAAATCCCAGAACGGAGGCCAGTCCCATTGAAAAGAGTGTGCGTGTCAGCATACCCGATCTCCCTAGTTAATCTAATGCGTATTCTTAATATCTTCTTAACGTTAATTCCTCCGGTTTGCCATCGGTCAGCGGTGGGAAGTCCGGCTTCACCTGGGATAGACATTTATCCCCCCTGTCGGTATTCATTGATCAACGTTCGCCCCACTGAGGTTATAGAATAGAGCGGTCGTGTTCTGAGACAGCACCTTGATTGAGCGCTACACCTTGCCCGCAATGGGCGACCTGTGGACGGATGAGTACAAGCTAAAAACCTGGCTGGCGGTTGAGATTGCCGTCTGTGAAGCCCAGGCCGAGTTGGGCTATATTCCCGCCGAAGCCGTCGAAAAGATTCGGGCAACCGCCCAGTTTGACCCCCAGCGAGTTCTCGAAATCGAGAAGGAAGTGCGCCACGACGTCATCGCCTTCCTCACCAACGTCAATGAGTATGTCGGTGATGCCGGACGCTACATCCACCTGGGCATGACCAGCTCCGATATGCTGGACACCGCCCTGGCGCTCCAGCTCGTGGCCAGTCTGGAGGTGCTGCTGGCTCAGCTCGAACAGTTGAGTCAGGCCATCCGCTATCAGGCCCAGCAGCACCGCTATACAGTGATGATCGGGCGCTCCCACGGCATCCACGCCGAGCCGATCACCTTTGGCTTTAAGCTGGCGGGCTGGCTGGCGGAGGTGCTGCGCCATCGCGATCGCCTCTGTGCCGTCCGCCAAAGCGTCGCCGTGGGCAAAATTTCCGGTGCGGTGGGCACCTACGCCAACATCGGCCCCGAAGTGGAGGAGCTTACCTGTCAAAAGCTGGGCCTCCAGCCCGATGCCGCCTCAACTCAAATTGTGTCGCGCGATCGCCACGCCGAATTCCTCCAGGCCCTGGCCCTGCTGGCGGCCTCTCTGGAGCGCTTTGCCGTGGAAATTCGCAACCTCCAGCGCACCGATGTGCTGGAAGTGGAAGAGTACTTTTCTAAGGGGCAAAAAGGTTCCTCCGCCATGCCTCACAAGCGCAATCCGGTGCGATCGGAGCGGATTTCGGGGCTGGCGCGGATTATTCGGGGTCATGCGATCGCCGCCCTGGAAAACGTGGCCCTCTGGCACGAGCGGGATATCTCCCACAGCTCCGTGGAGCGGGTGATCTTTCCCGACGCCTGCATCCTCACCCACTACCTGCTGGTGGAGTCCACTGACCTGATCAAGCATCTGCTGGTCTACCCCGAAAATATGCAGCGCAATATGAACGTTTACGGTGGCGTGGTGTTCAGCCAGCGGGTGCTGCTGGCCCTGGTGGACAAGGGCATGGGCCGGGAAGACGCCTATCGGGTGGTACAGTCCTGCGCCCACCAAGCCTGGAACCAGCCCGACGGCAACTTCCGGGGGCTGATCGAGGTGCACCCAGAGGTGACCCAGCGACTCTCACCCGAAGAAATTGCTGCCTGCTTTGACCCCAACCACCACCTGCGCAACCTGGAGCGGGTGTATGAGCGGTTGAATATTTGAGCGAAAAATGCAAGAGCTTACCATCACCCGACCCGACGACTGGCATCTGCATCTACGCGACGGTGCAGCGCTGAAAGCAGTTTTGCCCCACACAGTGCGCCAGTTTGCCCGCGCCATCGTCATGCCGAATTTGAAGCCCCCAGTGCGCTCGGTCAGAGATGCGGCGGCCTATCGCGATCGCATCATGGCAGCAATCCCGGCGGGCAAACAGTTTGAGCCACTGATGACGCTCTACCTCACGGACAACACAAGTCCTGAAGAAATTTTCCTGGCCAAGGAGTCCCAGTTCGTCAAAGCGGTTAAGTACTATCCAGCCGGTGCAACCACCAATTCAGACTCAGGGGTGACGGATATTCGCAAGTGCGATCGCGTCTTTGAAGCGATGCAGCAGGTAGACATGCCTCTATTGCTGCACGGGGAAGTGACCGATACAGATGTGGATATGTTTGACCGCGAGAAGGTGTTTGTTGAGCGACATTTGATCCCCCTCAAGCAGCGATTTCCCAACTTGCGCGTGGTGCTTGAACACATTACCACCTCGGATGCGGTGCAGTATGTCCTGGCTGCCGATAACGTCGCTGCCACGATCACGCCACAGCATCTACTATTCAACCGCAATATTTTATTCCAAGGCGGCCTTCGCCCCCACTTTTATTGTCTGCCTATCTTGAAACGTGAGGAGCATCGACAGGCCATCCTGCAGGCAGCAACATCGGGCAATCCAAAGTTCTTTCTGGGCACCGATAGCGCCCCCCACACCCGCAGTAGCAAAGAAAGTTCCTGTGGCTGCGCGGGTTGCTTTTCGGCGCTGCACGCCCTTGAGCTGTACGCAGAGGCGTTTGAGAGCGCTGATGCCCTGGATAAGCTTGAAGCCTTTGCCAGCTTCTATGGGCCTGATTTCTATCAACTGCCGCGCAATACCGAACCGATTACCTTAACTAAAACGACCTGGCGCGTTCCCGATGAAGTGCCATTTACCGAATCTGGGCTTGTGCCCCTGTGGGCGGGGCAGGAGATGACGTGGCAAATGGCCTAACGCCTATGGGCTATCAATGGGGTATTAACTAAAGACGGGAGTGGGACGTGCCCCACTACCCCGCCTTTAGCTAGTATGCGGCTGCAACTACAGGGTTTCTGGAATCGAGAAATATTCTCGCATGTAGTTGATTACCTCGCGGGTATGGGGTTGAAGTTCGGGTAAGTGGAGGGCGATCGCCTCTTGAATCGCCAGATTGACATCAGCTCCAACTTTGCCCTGAATAAACGGGGCCAATCGTCGAGCCAGTTGCCAACCGCTACGGAGATTGACTTTAACTAACGTCTGCTCCATTGGGGTGGCCTGGGGTGAATCGACATCGGGCAATACGCGACTGATGAAGGTCACCCGATGAAGTACCCGCCAGGGAAGGCTTTTATCGCGATCGCTGGCTGTTTGTTGGGCTTGAATCGCCTGCCGCAGGGCGATCGCATTCGGGTTATTGCTCTGGTTCAGCCACACCGGGTCAATCACTTTATCGACAAAGTCATCAAAGTGTTGCACATCGGGTTGCAGATAGAAGCTCATGAACCGATAGGCATCAACCTTTCCAGGTTCTGCTTTTGGCACTGGATTCAGCGGGTCTTGAGTATTGAGCACCACGCGGCCTTGCTCATCGCGCTGATGGATATCCCGCTCCACCCCATCGAGGTTTACGTTCAAGCCAAAGCTGGTTTCCGAATCCTGGCTCTTGGTCACCGTCAGGTTCAGATGTCCACCAAACATCGCTTCCATTGAAAATCCAGCGGATACCCCCAATACTGAAAGACCCACATTTGCCGTTATGCCCGCTTTTCCGGTGAAGCTAAAGGAACCCCCGATTTTCTCTTGCATGACGTCCAGTGTTTCTTGTGACTCCGTAAACAGCCCGCCGTTGGCTGTCCAGACGTAGGTATTGACCAGATTGCGTTTTTCTAGGCGGGGCAGTTTTTCCAGCGCCCGTCCTTCCGCCAGATCTCCCTGGGAGAAGTGGGTGGCGTTCTGCCGTCGTCCGATCGCCCCGGCATCGAATTGGTCAAAGAAACTTTTTAGTTCCTCTTCCTGTCGCCGGATGCGATCTTTCAATGCGTAGGCTTCAATTGGCTTGAAGTAGCTGGAATCACCGCTGCTGGGGTCAGCTTCCAGACCAACGCGTCCGTCCAAAGTGCCCTGCCTGGTGTAGAGGGAGTTAATTGGAAACGTGAGGATATTGAAATCCCTGGGGATGTCGGGATTGGGACGCATTTGGTAAGACACCAGGGCGTCATTATGCTTCAAGCGCAGGGCAAATACGTCAGCCGTTTCCGACTGTACCAAAGCAAAGCCAACGTTTTGAGGTACAAATCGCTCACCGTTCCAGTGTCCTTGCAAATCCAGGCGGCTGACTTTAGTGGTTTTCTTGCCCGACCCCACGCTGGTATCTTCCAGCCAGCCAAGGGAGTGTTCGAAGGCCGTTTTTACCCCAAAGCTGGCTTCTATGTCGGCAATTTCGGTAGTGACCCCAAAACCAGCTTCGGCTGAGAAAGAAAGCCCTGCACTAACTTGAGCTTCAACCGACATATCAAAGCCTTTATCTTTCGCAACCGAGTAGGTGTGGATGGTGCGATCGGCCTGCAGGATTTCTACAGAAGTCGCCTGACTGTAGTCTTCCTGGCGAGTCAGGTTTTCGCTGGGGATGGGAGGTGCCCCTTCAATATAGCCAATCAACTGGGGCGAAAACTGCACCTGACCCACCCATTCGGCCACCAGGTTCCCCACTTTGTAACCTGTCAGCAAATGCCACCCGCCATCCTTAATAAAGGCGTGGCAGCGTTTCAGGATACCAATCAGGTTGCCATCCCCGTCATACTGCATATCACCGTATTCCTGCACATTGGGCTGGCTGTGAATCAAGCCGCTAAAGGTGGTTCCCACCGCTGCCAGAGTATTTCTCACATAGGGCGTATCGTCACTGACGGGTGCGGTGGACAGTACAAAGGTGGGGCGATGGGGCGATTCACCCAGCGGCAAATGGTGCCCGTTAAACGAGTGGTCAAGCAGGCGATCGCTGGCTTCCGCATCAAAGGTGTAGCAGGCAATCAGACTCTCCTGGTCATCCAGCAGGCGGCGGAACAGGTTGTCTTGAAGTTGCTCAAGGGTACGAGCCACCTTCCAGATCCGCACTTCTTCCAGCTCGCCCATGAAGAGTTCCTGCGGTTGGCCAGCCGTTAGCACTGCGCCCAGGGTGAATTGCTCCCCATCCCCCGGATTGGGCACGTTGGACATGGGCTGAGCTGGCACGATCGCCCCGTTATGCAACAGGGTCAGACTGGAGCCTTGAGGGTCGGGATTCTTCACCCAGGTTGCCCCTTTCAGTTT
>JAYKGU010000031.1:0-8319 GCA_035285585.1 Synechococcales cyanobacterium | reverse complement strand
TACGTCCCCATGTACGACGACAAGTACGCTGAATCCAAAGAAATCTTCACCAGTGGCCAGGTGAAGACAGCTGAATAAATCGTCTTGATTGTTATCTAGAGGCTGGAGGGAGACAGTTGATTCTTCTTCCAGCCTCTATCCCTTAGAGCCATTTTTGTGGCTGCGGGATCGCCCTGTACCCGGATCTGAAAACAAAGCATTTGGTTTTTGATATGGCGGACAGCACCTTTCCAGTCCCTCCCTCCCAAACAGCCGGAGAGTCCCTCTGGCAACCCAATCGTTCAGCCAGTAAGCTCTCTCAAAGAATCGTCGTCATCATCTGCGGTGTCTTCGCAACGGTCTCCATCTTGACCACCATTGGCATCGTCCTAACCCTCATTTTTGAGACGATTCTTTTCTTCCAGGAAGTTCCGCTCTGGCGATTTTTAACCGACACCCAGTGGACGCCTCTCTTCGCCAATCCCCAGTACGGCATCATTATTTTGCTCTGCGGCACCTTCCTCACCTCCCTGGTTGGTTTGACTGTGGCTATTCCCCTGGGGCTTTTGGCTGCCGTATGCCTGAGCGAGTACGCGCCGCGTAAGCTCCGTGCCTGGCTCAAGCCAGCCCTGGAAATCTTGGCAGGGGTACCAACGGTCGTGTTTGGCTATTTCGCCCTGCTGTTTGTGACCCCAATTCTGCAAACATTTATTCCAGGTTTAAGCGTCTTTAACGCCCTGAGCGCGGGCATCGTCCTCGGATTTGCCATCCTGCCCACCATCGCCTCCCTGAGCGAAGACGCCATTTTCGCCGTCCCCCAGAGCCTGCGGCAGGGTTCCTACGCCATTGGGGCAACCAAGCGGGAAACAATTACTGGCGTAGTCCTCCCAGCCGCCCTGTCTGGAATTGTGGCATCAATTGTCCTGGGGGTTGCCAGAGCCGTTGGTGAGACGATGATCGTGACGCTGGCAGCGGGTTCATCGCCCACGTTGACCCTCGATCCCCGTAGTTCCGTTATGACGATGACCGCCTTTATCGTCGCAGTTGCGAAGGGAGACGCCCCCTACGGCTCAATTGAGTACTTCACTTTGTTTGCCGTGGGGATGACACTGTTCGTCATCACTCTCTGTCTCAATGTCTTTAGCTTCTGGTTTGTCCGCAAGTTTCAGGAGAAGTACGAATGACCGCAACCAATCCGGATACCGCCTCCCGTCTTCCCGGCGCTGAAACCAGTAACTTCGAGCCGAATCTGGCTAAGCGCTATCAATACGACAAAATTTTCAAGACCCTTAGCTGGATTGCGACCTTCTCCGGTCTGGTTGTACTCGCATTCCTGATTATTGACGTACTGATCGATGGGCTGCCAGCATTAAGCCTCAGCTTCATCACCAGCCCGCCGTCCCGTAACCCTGCACAAGCAGGTATCTGGCCGCCACTGGTGGGTACGGTCTACCTGCTGATTATTACGGCTCTCGTTGCCTTCCCCATCGGCGTTGGCTCCGGGATTTTTCTAGAGGAGTTTGCCAAAGACAACCTCTTCGCCAAAATTGTCGAAATCAATATTGGTAATCTGGCAGCAGTACCATCCATTATCTATGGCATGTTAGGGCTGTTTGCCTTTGCCCGCCTTATGCAGCCCCTGACGGGAGGGCGCAGCGTTCTGTCGGGAGGCTTGACTCTGGCGCTGCTCATTCTGCCAGTCATCATTGTCGCAACAAGGGAAGCCCTGCGAGCAGTTCCTGATAGTCTGCGCATGGCCGGGATGGCGTTAGGATCAACTCGCTGGCAAACCGTCAGAGCCCATGTGCTGCCCCAGGCGTTGCCGGGTATTATGACGGGAACCATTCTGGCGCTGTCGCGCGCCATTGGAGAAACGGCTCCCCTGATTGTGGTTGGAGCAGTTGCGTTTATCCCCTTTGCACCCGCTTTTTCCGTTGAAGGGCTACAGTCTAAGTTCACGGCGATGCCAATTCAAATCTTCAACTGGATTTCCCGTCCCCAGGAAGACTTTCATACGATCGCGGCGGGAGCCATCATTGTGCTCATGGTTGTGCTCCTCATCATGAATACGTTTGCAATTGTTGTGAGAAATCGCTTCCAGCGCTCTCGGTAGAAGCTGCTCGTGCGAATTCGATGTTCTCGGTTAGCTCACTGTCGGTATCGTTTTTGTTGTTTGTTGGACAAGAGGCTTGTTTCCCATGCAATCTCAATCATCTCCCGCAGCAGTCGGGACTGAAAATGTGTTCCAGGTTGAAAACACCGGCTATTACTATGGCAGCAATCTGGCGGTTCGTAACGTTAATCTAGGCATTCCAGGTAACAAAATTACGGCATTCATTGGCCCATCCGGATGTGGTAAGAGCACCGTGCTGCGCTGCTTCAACCGTCTCAACGACCTGATTCCAAGTGCGCACATCAAAGGCCGCATTACCTACCACGGCGTCGATTTGTACAGCAGTGATGTTGACCCCACCGAACTGCGTCGCCGCATCGGTATGGTGTTCCAGAAGCCCAACCCGTTTCCCAAATCCATCTACGAGAACATCGCGTTTGGTGCGCGAATCAATGGCTATAAGGGCAACATGGACGAATTGGTAGAGCGCTCCCTGCGGGGTTCCGCTCTCTGGGACGAGGTAAAGGACAAGCTCAAAGAAAGCGGTCTCTCCCTATCTGGTGGTCAGCAGCAGCGTCTCTGCATTGCTCGGGCGATCGCCATCGAACCCGAAGTGTTGCTCATGGACGAACCCTGCTCTGCCCTTGACCCCATCTCTACCCTGCGCATCGAAGACCTGATGCAAGAACTCAAAGAGCAGTACACCATCATCATCGTCACCCACAACATGCAGCAGGCGTCCCGCGTCTCTGACATGACCGCCTTCTTTAACGCCGAGGCCACCGACAAGGGCGGTAAAGTGGGCTACCTGGTCGAGTACGACAAGACCACCAAGATTTTCCAAAATCCGGCCCAGGAAGCCACCCAAGAATACGTCACCGGTCGTTTCGGCTAAAGCCCGAAGCGCGTACGGCGTTACGCTTTCGCGTTAGTACATTCAAGAGGTGTGGAACCCCCGCGACGCGGGGGTTCCACACTCAAACCTTAGCCCGTAGGGCCATACCTGTACCAAAAACCTTAAGGGTCAGTCTTTCGGGATTGGCCCTTAAAATTTGACATCATCCTAGACCCGGATCAGTTCTCGCTGAATTAACCCCTGAACCAGGGTAGTGGCCTGCTCTGTGATCAAAGACCAGTTTTGTTCGGCGATCGCCCCCTTTGGAAAAAGATGGCTGGACAGACCAACGGCGATCGCCCCCGCCTCCAGAAATGCCTGGGCGTTGTCGAGCGTCACGCCCCCCGTGGGAATCAGGGGAACGGCGGCCAGCGGCCCCTGCAGGCAGCGAATGTAGTCCGTGCCCCCCAGCACCTTCACCGGAAAGACCTTCACACAAGCAGCCCCCGCCTGCCAGGCCGTCACAATCTCCGTCGGGGAGAGGGCACCGGGAATCATCGGCACCCCCAACCTTTGAGCGGCCTGAATCAGGGGCAGACTGGTATGGGGGCTGAAGGCAAACTGCGCCCCCGCCTGCACAGCCTCGTAAAGCTCCCCAGCCTCCAAGATAGTGCCCACGCCAACAGTGCAGTCCGGCAAATCGGCTCGTAACTGTCCCACTAGCTCGGCGGGGCGATCGCTGTTCCAGGTCACCTCAATTAAACCCATGCCCGCCGCCGCCACTGACCGGGCCATTTGCCGACCCAGCCCCAGCTCAGGCGCACGAATGACGGCGATCGCCCGGTGCTGCTTCAGGAGTGCCAGCCAGGTTTCGTTGGTTATGAACATCTAATCCAGCTCTTTTATCGTCTTGGGTATCAACTTAAGGCGGGACAGTGGGGCGCACAGCGCCCCACTGTCCCGTTAATTTTGTCCCGCTTTAAGCGGGAACCTATCGTCTTCTCACTTTAAACGGCAAAAGGACGCTCCGAAGAGCGTCCCAGGTTCAGTTGAGGGGTCAACCAAGCGAACTGGACTGACCAGCCACAGGCCTATCGAATTAGACGATGGCCGCAACCTTCACGTCGTTATTGTTGAGCAGCTCTTGCAGCTCTTCCGCATCTACGGTTTCCTTTTCAACCAGCAGTTGGGCCAGCTGATCCAGCACATGCCGGTTTTCTAGCAGAACCATCTTGGCGCGGCGATAAGCCTGCTCCACCAGGTTACGCACCTCGTCATCAATGGTGGCTGCCGTTTCCTCCGAGAAGTCCCGCTCCGACGCAATGTCACGCCCCAGGAACATGTTGCCCTGCTGACGACCCAGAGCTACGGGACCGAGGCGATCGCTCATGCCAAACCGCGTCACCATCTGCCGAGCCACCCGAGCCACCTGCTGCAGGTCGTTCGAGGCTCCCGTGGTCACCTCTTCCTCACCGAAGATGACTTCCTCAGCGATGCGACCACCCAGGGCTACCGCCATCTGGTTTTGCAGGTAAGAACGAGAGTAGAGGCCCGAATCCATCCGGTCTTCGCTGGGGGTAAACCAGGTGAGACCACCGGCGCGTCCACGGGGAATGATGCTGATCTTCTGCACCGGGTCGTAATCGGGCATCAGGGCACCTACCAGGGCGTGTCCGGCTTCGTGATAGGCCACCAGGGACTTGCGCTTCTCGCTCATCACCCGGTCTTTCTTCTCAGGGCCAGCCAGGACGCGATCGATGGCGTCATTGACTTCGTCCATCGAGATTTCCGTCAGATTGCGACGGGCAGCGAGGATGGCGGCTTCGTTTAGCAGGTTAGACAAATCTGCCCCCGTGAAGCCAGGCGTCCGGCGAGCGATCTTCTCCAGATCCACATCCTTCGCCAGGGTCTTGCCACGGGCGTGGACGTTGAGGATTTCCAGACGACCCGCATAGTCAGGCCGATCCACCACCACCTGGCGATCGAAGCGACCGGGGCGCAGCAGGGCCGCATCCAGCACATCCGGACGGTTGGTCGCCGCGATGATGATGATGCCCGTATTGCCCTCAAAGCCGTCCATTTCAGTCAGCAACTGGTTGAGGGTCTGCTCCCGCTCGTCATTGCCGCCGCCGAGACCGGCACCCCGCTGCCGACCCACCGCGTCAATTTCATCGATAAAGACGATACAGGGAGCGTTAGCCTTGGCCTGTTCGAACAGGTCGCGCACGCGGGACGCACCGACCCCTACGAACATCTCCACAAACTCAGAACCCGAGATGGAGAAGAAGGGTACCCCAGCCTCTCCAGCCACGGCCCGAGCCAGCAGCGTCTTACCCGTTCCAGGAGGGCCAACCAGCAGCACGCCCTTGGGAATCTTAGCGCCCACCGCCGTGAAGCGATCGGCATTCTTCAAAAAGTCCACAACCTCCGCCAGCTCCAGCTTGGCCTGCTCAATGCCCGCCACATCACCAAAGGTGACCTGGGTTTGCGGCTCCATCTGCACCCGCGCCTTCGACTTACCGAAGTTCATAGCCTGGCTACCGGGGCCATTTTGGGCGCGGCGCAGCACGAAGAACAGCACCACCAGCAGCAGGAAGGGAATCAGCAGAGTACTGAGAATCCGCACGAGGACGTTGTCGTCGGTCTGAGGAGAAACCGCGATGTCCACGTCATTAGTAATCAGGGTGTCGAGCAGTTCTGAATCAGCGGGCAGGTCAACGGTAAACTTCTCGCCGTCCTGGGCAGTGGCGATCGCCCGCGTCCGGTCAGCACTGATGAGAACTTTATCAACCTGGCCTTGCTCAACTCGCTGCAAAAAATCACTGTAGGGCCATCTCCCACGGGCCTGGGGCTGCCTGTCGAGTAGGGCCGTCGCCAGGAAAATAACGACCACCACCAGAAGCGCGTATAGCCCTGCATTTCTCCACCGTTTATTCACCGGGGCATATCCTCCTACTTATGGGTTGATACATGATGCGCTGGCCTAGGATGCGTGGATGTAACGCCCGTTGCCCTGACGCATATGTTGATACGGTTTCGAGGAACCATTCAAAATCTTGTCTCAATATTAAATAATGTTAACTCAGATTAGAATTTGATGCGTCCCCCGTCAGATTACCCGTACGGGGACGATGAGAACCAGCAGTTCATCATCCGACCTTCTTCTCATTCTGCCATTTTGGTCTCAAGAGTGGGCAGCCGCCCATGCCCTGCAATTATCTATCTGCGTCCATCTGCGAAATCTGCGGACCCATCAGACATTATTTCTAAAAATCACCTCAGTACAGCTCATATTTCAGCAGGCGGCACTCGATCGCCCCATTGTAGACGACCGTGCGGCGGGCAGGCTTCAGGCCAATCTGTTTAATCAACGCCTGATTGCCGCTCAGCACATAGGCCGTCCAGCCCTTAAAGCGCTGCTTAAACACATCCCCCAGTTCCCGGTAGAGCGCCCCCAGGGATTTCACCTCCCCGATGCGCTCCCCATAGGGCGGGTTACAGAGAATCACGCCGCGATCGCCCACCGGCTCCACCTCCGAGAGAGATTGCTGCACCAGCTTCAGATGAGCCTCCAGGCCACACTCACGGGCGTTGACCTGGGCATCCTGGAGCACTGCGGCGTCAGCGTCACTGCCGATAATTGGGGCGGGCAGGTGGGAGTGCTGTTGGGCGATCGCCTCTCTTTTCATTTCCGACCACAGCGCCCCATCAAAATCCCGCCAGCGCTCAAAGGCAAACTGCTCCCGAAACAGACCAGGGGCAATATTCAGCCCTTTCATAGCCGCCTCAATGGGCAGCGTCCCCGATCCGCAGAGGGGGTCCAGAAAGGGGCGCTCGGGCGTCCAGTCCGTCAGGGCAATCAGAGCCGCCGCCAGCGTTTCCTTCAGGGGAGCAACCCCCATGGCCGGACGGTACCCCCGCCGATGCAGACTTTCCCCGGTGCTGTCCAAACTGACGATGGCGCTGGGGCGAGAGCGGGGATTGCCCGGTTCGCCGCTGCTGACAAACACGTTAATCCACACATCGGGCTGATGCGTATCGATGCTGGAGCGCTGGCCCAGCCGCTGCCGCTGCTGATCCACGATGGCGTTCTTCACCTGGAGAGCCGTGAAGTGGGTGTGGTTAAGCTGGGGCGTTTTCCCCGTGGCCCGCACCGCAAAGGTTTGTTCGGGGGAGAGATAAGCTGCCCAGTCGATTTCCTGAATGCCCTGATAGAGCTGATCAGCATCGCGGCAGGGGAACTGGCGGATTTGCTCCAGCACCCGAAAGGGCAGCCGCGCCCACAGGTTGACGTGGTAGAGGAGGGGGCGATCGCCCCGAAACTGTACCCCCGTGAATCCCGGTTCCACCTCAGACGCCCCCAGAGCCTGAAGTTCTTGTGCGGCAACGGCCTCCAGGCCACGGGCAACGGTGGCAAAGTATACGCTAGATTCCATGATCGCCTCCTCCCTAAGGGCAGCGTTGTTTCAGGCATTCGGCCAAACCGTTGACACCCCATAGGAGCCACTGGCCCTTGCCCTACCCAAACGACGTTTTTTTGTCCGTCCCATTGTCGATCAATCCCGGTTTCTTCGACAGCCTCACCCAGACCGAGCCAGAGAAAACAGGCCGTATTTTTTCTGGCGATCGCGCCTCTGCTTCAAAGGCACCCTCCGTATTTATAATCAAGCGCTCTGTATTTTTACAGAATCTACCCCCAAACAAATAATTTCCTACCAAATAAATCCGTTAATTACTGTGGAAATTGCTGGCACTGTAAATCGTATTTTTTCGGTTGTTTAATTCACGACTTCAAAGGTTTTTCAACTTACATGAAAAATAGTTATTCCTATTGGACAATGGGCAATCTAGATCCTAGACACTGTTACAAGGGGGAATAGTTACTTATGGCGAGAGATCGCGTATCTGATAGCTTTCGGAGAGCCAAAAAACTGTCGCTCTCACCCAATGCAAGAGCAAGAGACTCAATCGGCGACAAAGACCTGGGCGATCTTTATCGCTTTCGGATTAGCCAAAGCAGCAGTTTTGAGTTAAACCTTTCCAAGCTTAAAGCTGACGCTGATGTAGAGCTTTTCTACTTGAGTGGAAAGACAAGAGACGCTAGAAAAGCGCTCGGCAGCACTGAGTTCAGCGCCCTCAAAAAAAGAGACATTAAAAAACATCTAAAATCCATCACTCGCTCCCGTACAAGGGGCACCAAAGATGAGGAAATCAGCACTGAATTAGAGGATTCAGGTTGGTATTACGTGCGAGTTACCCCTGGTCGGGGCAGCAAGAAGTCAACCAAATACACCCTGACCCTGTCGGCTACGGAAATTGTAGACACCCCCGATCCCACTCCAGATCCGGTTCCCGATCCCACTCCGGATCCCACCCCGGATCCCACTCCGGA
>JAYKGU010000030.1:0-45007 GCA_035285585.1 Synechococcales cyanobacterium | reverse complement strand
CTGGGCCGAGTAGGTTTTGAATTCAGGCTTGAGGGCTTCGCCAAAGGCTACTGCCTTCCCGGCAATGACATGCTCCAATGGGCCGCCCTGGGTTCCGGGGAACACGCCCTTGTCAAATTTTTTGCCCATCTCCGGGTCGCGGGTGAGAATCAGCCCGCCCCGTGGCCCCCGCAGGGTTTTGTGGGTGGTGGTGGTGACCACATCGCAGTGGGGGATGGGGTTGGGATGCAGCCCCGCCGCCACCAGACCCGCGATGTGGGCAATGTCAGCCAGCAGGTATGCGCCCACTTCATCGGCGATCGCCCGGAACCGATCAAAGTGAATGGTGCGCGAGTAGGCCGAATAGCCGCAAATAATCAGTCTGGGTTTGTGCTGGAGGGCCAGTTCCCGCACCTGGTCAAAGTCGATTTCCTCAGTTTCCTGGCTGACGCCGTAGTGGCAGACGTTGAACCATTTGCCGGACACGTTAACCGGCGAACCGTGGGTGAGATGACCGCCGTGGGACAGATCCATGCCCATGATGGTGTCCCCTGGCTGGAGCAGCGCCAGAAACACGGCAAAGTTGGCTTGTGCGCCTGAATGGGGCTGGACATTGGCATGGGCTGCACCGAATAGCTCTTTGGCGCGATCGATGGCCAATTGCTCGATGCGGTCGATGAATTCGCAGCCGCCGTAGTAGCGCTTACCAGGGAGACCTTCGGCGTATTTGTTGGTGAGCACCGAACCCTGGGCCGCCAGCACCGCTGGGGAGGTGAAGTTTTCGCTGGCGATCAGCTCCAGGTGCTCACGCTGACGCTGAAGTTCATGGTGAATCAGCTCGGCAACGGTGGCGTCAGTCTCTACAAGGAAGTCCAGATTGGTTCGGGTCACGGATCAACTCCTATCGTCACTAGGAAGGGTCAAGATTGCGAGATGAGCAGCAGAGGCAGGCAAGTGGAAACTACCCTGGCGATGATAAATGCCCATGAGTCTCCTATGGTAACCCGACTCTCCGCTGCTCACCGCAACTTTTGCCGAACCCGACCTAGGCCCAGCCGTTAAGCTGGAAGAAACCCGCCCGGTTGAGCACATCCCAGGAGTAATCCTGCCCGGTGGTGTAGTAATCCACGTCACGACCTTCCGCCAGTGCCCGCGTAACGCTGCTCAGTCCGGCGTTGTAGGATGCCAGTGCCCCCCGCAGCAGATCGATGCCCTCCAGGGCGGTGTTCTGATCCAGGTAGTTGTAGTTAGGGGCCAGCACTTTGTCGATGCCGTAGTCAATGCTGGCCTTCGGATCGCGCCAGGCTCCCGTGTTGATGAAGGGGGCATGGAAGCGATCGTCAATCTGCATCAGACCGCGACCGTGGCCACCGTCCCCGGTACCGCTCGGTCCTGCTGGGCTGAGGATGCGTCCCCAGGCCGACTCACGGGAACCGATACCCGCAATCACCGACGGCTGTAGCCAGCTATAGCGAGTGGCGGCGCTTTCGATAAAGGGGCGATAGCTTTGGGAATAGTAGGTGGGATTTTCTGCCTCATTGAGGTGGGGCTTGTAGAGGGGGTTGTCCTTAGAAATGGCGGTTTCGTACAGCCCACCGTCATCCAGCACGTCCACGTAGTAGGAGGCGACGTAGCCCTCCTGGCCATTAACCTGGACTTTGTACCAGGAATCAAAGCCATTGAGATAGCGACCGCCCACTTCCTTGCCAATCAGCGTTAGCGGCGTTCCCGCTGGGAGGCGACCCAACTCGGCACCGGAAATGTCCTTATTGTTGCGGAAGGCAATCTTATCATCTGACGTAATCCACACCTTGGAGCTAATCACCCCTTTGGAGAAGCCTGGGTTTGGATTGGGTGGTGGGGTGGGGGGAGTGCCTCCATCCCCTGGTGTAGTCGGTGGGGCGGGGGGCAGGACGCCATCCGTTGCCAGGGAGACGATGTCACTGACCGTTGCGTCGCTGAACACGCTGACAAAGCGATCGTCGGCAGTGATGTAACCCTTGGTGCCGTTCACAGTGACCACCTCATACCAATTTCGGTAAACCGAGTCATTGGTGGAGGGCACCTGGCGATTGATGGTCACAATATCGCCGATATTCACCGCACCAATGGGGGTGTTACTGACGGTGGATGGGGTGTTGCGCAGATTTAGGGCAGAATCCTTGATCTGGGCCTGGAGGTCAATCTCCTCGAGAACCACATCGACGACGGACTTGCCTTTGTGATCGAAGTACTGAACCACAAAGTTGTATTCCCCGGTGCGGGTGGGGGTGATCACCTGGGTCCATTCGGGGGCACGGGTGGTGCGTCTGCGCCAGTCGCCCGACAGTTCGCCCGCGATTTTACCGGTGCTGGGGTCAGTAAACATGAAGCGGGTGCCGTCATCCGAGTCGCTGGAAATTCGGTAAAACTCGCCCGCTTCCAGGGTGACGGTGGTCCAGGCTTCCATGGCAAACCGGTTTTTCTCAACGCCGCTGGTGGGGCGACGCCGACCAAAGTTAATGTCGAGTTCGGCTACGGTGCGGCCACTGGTGCCGCGATCGCCCAAATCCATCGTGGCGTCGGGTCGATTAAAGTTGTAGCTCTGATAGTTTTGCAGATTGCTCTTGGAGCGGTTGAGGAAGCTGGCGTTCCATTTCGACGAGCGCCCCAGGCGGCCTGACCCCCGGTCTGACAGGGCGGAGGCAGTCGCGCCTTCGCTGCCATCGGTCAGGGAGAGCTGATAATCGATGGTGCCGTTGCCCCTGGGTTTAATCCGCAGGTAGTAGGCTTCGCTGCTGTCTAGGTTACTAACTGATAGGGTCTCCTCACCCGCACTCCGCCGGGTTGACTTGGCGATTTGCTCACCACGGTCAATGCGTCCATTTTGGTTGCGATCGCTGAACAGGTCCATCCTGGCCCGTCCCCCGGTGGTGGACAGGTCGGCCTGAATGCTGCTGCTGCGGGGGCCAAATTCCAGTTGGAAGTAATCGCTGCGATCGCTTCCACCAATTTGTTCACTAATTGTTTTCGATCCACCGTTAAACGAAACCTTGGTGGCTCGCTTCATGCGGTTTCCAGCATCATTAACCATAAAAAACTCCCCACGCGCATTCGGCGCAATGTCTTTGACTAGAAGGTGTTTGGCTTGATGCTCTAACCCTATCCGCCTGAAAATTGCGCCAGTGAAGGGAAGGTCTCACTTCCCGGATTGGTCGGCGCAGACCTGCTTAAAGGAGGATGTCAAGAGAATTTTCCTGGCAAAATTCAGTGCCACTTGGCTAAATGGCATAGATTTTCGGGCTTTGTTAATCCGCCTGGTCGGGCGCTCGACTGCGCTTCGTCTGGTAGCAAGGTTACAGCAGCGATTTCCCGATCGGGATGCTCAGTGGCATTGGGAAAAAGCCATTTGTGACATTGAACGCGATCGCTTTGGCCGTTAAATCCTAAAGAGAAGCACAGAGCGGGCGGCTACCGCGAACGTCAGGAGGGAGAGCAGGGCGACTGAGATTGCCGGTATATTGATGAGAGCATTCGTTGATGGATTTGAGCGTTGAGAACAAGCGAGTGGACAAAATATCGGTGATGATAAAAGCAATTTTGGCGATGGTGCTGACCTGGTTAGCGGGATTGGGAGCGGTTGAGGCGATCGCCCCCCCTGCCACCATTCAAACCATCAACTGGGCCACCACCGCCGCATCCCAGCCGTCGGACTCTTCAAAGGATCTCACCTACTACTGCCCCGCAAACGGAAGCGCCGCCCCGGTGTGGGGCAGCGATGTTTATAGCGATCGCTCCTCCATTTGCACCGCAGCGGTTCATGCCGGACTGATTACTTTTGAGAATGGGGGGGCGATCGCCATTCGGCGGTTACCCGGTCAGTCGACCTATGCCAGCACTACGCAGAACGAGGTGACGACGGCGGCGCAGGGGGAAGCGGCGGGCAGCTTTACGTTCATCAACCTGCGGGATACGGTGGCGATCGCCCTCGACACGCCAGACGGTCGGCTACCCGTTTACCCCATCACCTGGGAGGCCACTGCCCAGGGCCGACGGAAGCAGATGGGTCAGCCCTCAGCCTACTACTGTCCGGCGGGGGGGACGCTGCATCCGGTGTGGGGCAGTGGCGCTTATGCGGAGGATTCTTCAATTTGTAGTGCGGCAGTTCATGGGGGGGCGATCGCCCAGGATACCGGCGGCACCGTGGTCGTTACCCTCCAGCCTGGGCAGGGAAATTATCGCGGCTCGACTCAGCATGGAGTTACTTCGGGCGATCGCCCAGGCGGCACAGCAAGCTTCACGGTCACCGCACCAATTGGTAGTTAGTGAGTCGCTCGGCATGAAGGCAGCCCTTGCCCTCATCCCCCAGCCCCTTCTCCCAAATTAGGAGAAGGGGAGCCAGAACTGGGCAACATCTTCAAAGCCCCTCTCCCCGAGTGGGCTACTACGTACACACATCTTGGCCCTCATCCCCTCAATCCCCCTCTCCCAAAAATGGGCGAGGGGGAGGTAAGACAAGGCTTTCCGGCCCCCCTTCTCCCGCTCTGGGAGAAGGGGTTGGGGGATGAGGGAAAAGCCCGAACAGCAAGGGGTTCAGGACTTATGTGTACTTAGTAGCCCCGAGTGGGAGAGGGGTTTGGGGTGAGGGCAAATGGCCAGAGTAAATCCCGCAGGACTTGCCCTAGAAGTTGCTTCTAGCCCGCCATCTTAGTCTGAAGCTGCTTCTTGACTTCCTTGAACTCGGTGGACATTTGCTGCTGCTGCTCCGAGGTGCAGTGCTTGCGAATGGAAGCAAACATGTTAACTTCCTCGTCGGTGGTGTGGTCGCGCACTACCTCGCGCACCCGGTTGAGCTTGCCCATGAATTCGTCAGACATGGGGCTGAGGTTCCGCATTTCATTGAGCAGTTTCTCCAGTTCGGCCTGCTCGTCGTAGAGTTCCTGGGTGTTGCTCTCGCCAAAGAAAGACTTGACCTTAGGATAGACTACTTGCTCTTCAGCCTTGGAGTGGACAATCAGGTCAGAGTAGAGCTGATCGAAGTACTCCTGACGCTTGCTGGCGTCATCGGTGCGCTTGATTTCGCCAAACAGGGTGCGCACTCGCTGGTGGTCGGCCCGGATGACGTCCTGCACCCGCAAATCCTTTTGGTCGGAGGTCTGAGTAACGGCACTGCCCACTGCGCCCGTCATAGCGGAAATGGCGTCCTGCACCCGGCCCCAGAGGCCCTGTTCTGGCTCCTGTCCGGTCAACTTACGGGTACCCAGCACTTCCAGGATGCCCTTGAGCTGCTCCTGGTGCGCCCGGTTTTCAAAGTTCACGGTGTGAATGGGCGTGATGGTTTCCTTAATGTCTGCCTCAGCAATTTGAGCGGCCTTGTGAACCACCAGACCCGACATCACCTGGCCATGCTTGAGCAGTTCATGCTGGGCCATTTTTTCGTACAGATCCAGCTCGGAGCTGCTCATCATTTGCTGGGCCTGCTGCACCATTTTGTTGACGGTTTCCTTAGGCTTGGACTGAATACCGTACTCGGTGATCACGGTCTCCAGAATGCCCAGGTTTTTCCGATCGTCCTCCAGCATGTCTTCAAGGCGATCGCGAATGTCGGCGTCCTGGCACTCCTTGAGGAACTGCTGCTCGTTGCTCACGATCAGATTTTGAACGGCGCGCATATCGGCCAGTTTCTCGGCGATCGCAGCGCGTTTGGTTTCGGGAAGTGTCCCAACCATAATTTTTTCCTCTCCAAATAACTTAAAGATGGTGAAGCGTTGTTCCCGGCAATCGCTTTGGCAGTCATGACCGGGGGAAATGCTGCCATCTCACAAAATTCCTTTGCTTTCAGGAGCTTTTGATGAGGCGACAACATTTCAATTTCACCGTGTTTCTCCCTGTTTCTCATCGCCCCTAGGGAGAATTTGAAAGGAAAAAGAAGACCGGACTTGGGATGGTTGGGACTATGCCTTTGTGCGGATGAGTCAGGCCGAAAGTAGGGTTTGGTAAGCGGTTTCGATGGTTTGATAGTCGGTGGCGATCGCCCCTTCAAATGCCTTGAGCCGCTCCACCTCCCGCTGGCGATCCACCTCGCGGGACTGCTTCTGGGCCAGCAGGTTATCCAGCTCCCCCTTGCGGGACTGGATGTCGTCGTCCATGCGGCTGATGACTTCTTTTTCGTATACGTCAAAGCACTCGCGCACGGCGTTGTAAATCGGCTGCCACTGCTCCTGGGCCACCTGGGGCAGGTGTTTCACCAGCTCCCGCTTGGTAGCCTTGAGAATTTCCTTGCGGGCTTGGTCGGCCTGCACCACCCCCAGCCCCAGCCCCATCAGCGCCAGCCAGACAGGCCCCAGCACGATGCCGAAAATGCTGCGGCTGATCACTGCCACGCTGGTCACCGTGAGGAAGTTCAGCAAAATGTTCTGCCAGTCAAACCCCGCCCCCGCCAGCGCTACCCCCGCCACGTTACCCTGGGCCAGGGAAATCGCCCCCATCGCCCACTTGGCCCAGGCAGGGGAGTCGTCATCGGAGAGGGAGGTGCGGGGCCGGGTTTCAATTTTGCGCCCCGCCAGCTTGGCGCTGATGGCATCGGTTACCTGGGTGTAGGAGACGCTGTAGTGCTCAGCGGTGCGGGAGAGCTGGCCAAAGGCGGCTTCCATGTCGTGCTGAGCATCGCGGCTCCAGGCGTAGAATTTGTCGTTGGCGTATTGCTGGAAGGCTTGCTGCATGGCCTGCTCAAAGGCGTCCCGCTTGCGCTGGCTGAGCAGGTCAAAGAAATTGAGCTTGGGCTGGTAGCGATCAAAGTCCTCCTCAAAGGTGTGCTCCAGGTTCATCACGTAGGTGCGGAAGGAGTCGGCGATCGCCATCGACCGGGCATCCCGCAGCCGCTGAATGTCACCGCGAAACTGCTCCCGAATATCCGTCAGTTTGGTGAATTCTGGCTCCACGGACTGGATGCGCTGCTGGAGTTCCGCCACGCTCTGATCCAGTAGGGGGATGCGGCGGGCGATCGCCTCCGAAATCTGGCGGTAAACCTGGCGGGCGAGGATGCGGGCCTGCCGCAGCTCGGAAACGGCCCGCTCCTGGGTTAAAAAGGTGTTCAGCGCCCCCAAAAATGCCGGAAATCCGGTGCCCTCCAGGGACGCATCCGCATCCTTCACCCGCCGCCGCAGTGCCAGCAGGGAAGACAGCTCAAACACCCGCTCGTCGTAAACGTCGTAGCCATCCACCCGGCAGTACTCCGTCAGGTTGGAGCGAAACACCCGCCGCAGCCGCTGCTCCGCCTCCGCCAGCTCCTCCGAGTCGTCGGGGTCGATGAGGCTTTCCTTCACCTGGTCCCAGGCGTTGATCAGGAAAAAGACGGACAGTCCCCGATCCTTGATGTAGTTTTCCAGATACCGCCGTTCGCTCAGGGTGCAGGGCTGGGTGGCTCGCAGCACAAAGAGAATGGCGTGGCAGTTCTGGATATAGCTGAGAGACAGGTCGTTGCGGGCTTCTGTGTCGTTGAGTCCTGGGCTGTCCACAATTTCCACCCCCCGCTGAAGCAGGGGCAAGGGATAGTGAACCACCGCATAATCCACATGGGGGAAGGCGTCTTCCTGCTGCTGCTCCAGCCGCTTGGCCTCCCCCGGATCGATGGTGTAGCGCTGCTTAAAGGTCTTGAAATCCAGCGTTTCCGGGGATTGACCATTCTTGAAGTAAACGCTCACCTGCTTGTCTGGCCCGTACCGCAGCACGGTGAGAATGGCGGTGCAGGGGTTGACATCGCTGGGCAGCAGGTTCTCCCCCAGCAGGGCATTCAGCAGCGTACTCTTCCCCCGCTTCATATCCCCCAGCACCAGCAGCCGAAACACCCCCCGCCGCAGCCCCTGGGAGATGCGGGTCAAATCCTCAATTTCACGGGTTAGACCAAATTCGCCGGAAGCCAACTGGCTACTCTGCTCCGATCGCTCCAGGGTTTCCACCATGCGGCTCAAGGCAGCGGCGATTTGGGCACGCACCTGGGCAACCCGATCCAGGTCGTTAAGAAAGCTGGCGGTTTTGATTTGGGGACTCATGGGCTTAGTGACAACAGGACGGGGTTAGTATACCCGTGACCCAGGTCGCTCTAGCCTAACCGATGGCGTTTTCCCTGGCCACCAGGAGTGAGAAAGTTTTGAGTTTTAGTTGCCCATTCAAAACTCAACATTCAGAGCTAAGGAGATTTCCAGGAAAAGATTTACCTTCGGTTAAACGGTTGGTAGGGGCAAATGGCCATTTGCCCGACGTCGTCTAGTCGGATCATTTTCCAAAATCTCCAAAGTAGGTCAGCACAATAAATTCATGTTAGAAAACCGGGGGAGCGCCCCGGCTTTTTAACCTTCGTTTTTCAATGCAGTTCTACTGAATAAAAATCAATCCTCCTGGCGTTCCACCCGCTCGACGGTGGCTTCCAAAATACTCGCCAGGTAGTGACCCGCCATGATGCTGCTGGTCATGTAGTAGGACTGCTCGTCGATTTGGTGCAGGGTCTCAAAGCCGGTGCGCCGCTGGCGATCGCCCAACACCCAATAGCGCTGCACGATGGTTTCCGGCGCAATCCACCCCTCCCCTTCCACCTTACCCAGGTCGCTGTGGTTGAGCACAAAGGCATAGCGGCGATCGCTGTTGGCAAACCGTCCCCGATATTGCAGCGCGATTTCCTCGCGATCGCTACCAGGGAAGGTCAGCTTGGTGATCAGGGTGTACCAGTTGTCCCGATTCCAGGCCACCAGCAGCTTGCCTTTGACCGGGATGGGTGGCCCGTCGCGGTCAAGCCAACTGCCCTGTAGTATCCAGCGTCCTGCCTCAAGCAAAAAGGTATGGGTCACGGTCCTCAATAGTCCTTCAGTTACGGAGGGGGGAAAGGTGTCCACCAGCGGGCAGGTGGATCTCTCCCAACGGTACTGCCGCTGTCGCCCCAGTTACGTCAGGGAGATTACCGGGAAGGTTGTGCCAGCGCCAGTAGGCCAGAACTCCAAAGGCGATCGCCTCCTTAAAGTCTACGCTCAATCCGGCCCCGTCGGTCGTGAAGATCTCAACGGTGGGCAGCTGCCGCTGGAGCCGCTGCACCAGGTAGCCGTTGCGACTGCCGCCGCCGCACAGCAACACCTGGTCGGGCAGTACGGGCAGAAAAGTGCGATAGCTGTGGGTCATGCAGGTAGCCGTCAGCTCCGTCAGGGTGGCCAAAAAGTCAGCCGTACTGAGGGAATAGGCCGCGGCGTCTGCCTGACACTGCTGGAGGTAGGCTGCCCCAAACAGCTCTCGGCCCGTGGATTTGGGGGGCGGCTGTTGGAAATAGGGATGCTGCATCCACTGCTCCACCAGCTCCAGACAGGGGGTGCCCGTAGCCGCCCATGCACCGTCCTGGTCATAGGGACGCTGCCCCGCCGAGGCTTGCTGCACGGCCAGATCGAGGAGGGAATTGCCGGGGCCAGTGTCCCAGCCGATGATGCCGGTTTTACCCGTTCTAGATGCCCCAGCTACGGAGACAGCCTGAGTCTGAGGTGGCAGGTAGGTGAGATTGCTAATCCCGCCGATGTTTTGAACCACGCGAGAGCGGGTGGGGTGTCTCAGCAGGCAGTTATCCACCGCAGACACCAGGGGTGCCCCCTCCCCGCCCGCAGCTATGTCAGCAGCACGGAAGTTGCTCACCGTTGGGATTTGGGTGAGGTGGGCAAGCAGCGCCCCCCGCCCCAGCTGGAGGCTATAGGCCAGGGGAGATGTGTCCCCACGGGGGCGATGGTAAACGGTTTGCCCGTGGGAGCCAATCAGCTCAGCCGGAGCATAGCCAGTTTGGACGGCGATCGCCACTTCCGCAAAAACCTGGGCGATCGCCTCATCCAGAGCCGCGAACTCCACCATAGAAATGGGCTGACCCTGGCCCACGGCAATCAGCTGCTGCTGCAATGCCTCCGGATAGGGAACCGTCACACCCGCGACCAGGTCTACTGCCAGGTCTGTCGTTTCGCCGTTAATATCGACCAGGGCGGCGTCAATGCCGTCTACCGATGTGCCGCTGATCAGGCCAATTACTCGCACTGGGCTGGCTCTCTAATCTAGGGGTTGGGCATTAGGAAACGGTCATGACGCGATCGCCCCGCACCATTACTTCACAGGCGGAGAGCACGGCTGCCCGTGCCCAGCGATCGGCCTCCAGAATATCTTCCAGGTTGGGGTCAGGGCGGTTGTCGGCCTGGTGGCGATCGCACACTTGCTCAATCAATTTGGGGATATCCAGGAAGTGAATTTTCTCGTCGATGAACAGGGCCACCGCCTGCTCGTTGGCCGCATTCAACACCGCTGGCATGGAGCCGCCCGCCCGTCCCGCCGCGTAGGCCAGATTCATGCAGGGATACTTGTGGTGGTCAGGTTCGCGGAAGGTCAGATCTCCCGCTTTCACCAGGTTGAGGGGTTCCCAATTGGTGGCAAGACGTTCCGGGTAGGACAGGGCATAGAGCAACGGCAGCCGCATGTCGGGCCAGCCCAGCTGGGCCAGCACCGACGTGTCCTGTAGCTCGATTAGGGAGTGGATGATGCTCTGGGGGTGGATGACGATGTCGATGTGGTCGTAGTCCATGCCAAACAGGAAGTGGGCCTCGATTACCTCCAGCCCCTTGTTCATCAGGGTGGCGGAATCGACGGTGATTTTCTTGCCCATTGACCAGTTGGGGTGCTTGAGGGCGTCGGCGACGGTGACGTCCTTCAGCTTCTCCACGGGCCAGTCGCGAAACGCCCCTCCAGATGCCGTCAGCAAAATGCGCCGCAGGCCACCAGCGGGAACGCCCTGGAGGCACTGGAAAATGGCCGAATGCTCAGAATCGGCAGGCAGCAGCCTCACTCCATATTGCTCAATCAGGGGAAGCACCACCGGCCCACCCGCAATCAGGGTTTCCTTATTGGCCAGGGCCAGATCCTTCCCGGCTTTGATGGCCGCCAGGGTGGGCAACAGTCCAGCACAGCCGACGATGCCCGTCACCACCGTATCGGAATTCCCGTAGGCCGCCACCTCGGCGACCCCTGCTTCCCCGGCCAGCAGAACGGGCTTGGGATCCAGGTGGGCGATCGCCTCCTTCAGTGCAGGCAGCCGCGATGGATCGCAGATGGCCGCCACCTGGGGCCGGAACTGGCAAATTTGCTGAGCGAGCAGGCCCACATTCCGCCGCGCCGCCAACCCCACAACCGAGAACTGATCGGGGTGCTGGGTGACGATGTCGAGGGTCTGGGTCCCAATGGAGCCGGTCGAGCCGAGGAGGGTAATTCGTTTCACGGTATTGAGGGTTGAGACAACTGCGCAGCACCTCTAATCATAAGATGTCAACGAACGCCTAAAACATTTTCACTGTGAACTCGGGATCAGTGATCTTGATCGCTTTCTGCCTGCTGCCCGATCACAATTTGGTTAGGAACTGGTCACAGCCCTCTGCTATCAGAATCACAGGAAGTTTGAACATCCATCACATTCTCTGTGCTTTCATCCGGGCATACTGGGCACTATGGAGATCCTGAATCGTCACTAATCTAAATCGTCACTGATAAATCGTCACTGAATCCTGAATCGTCACCCCTCAAGTCGTCACGCATCCTGAATCCCTGAATTGTCACTTCCTGAATCGACCCACCAACCGATAGAATCAACTGAACAATCAGAAAAGCTGACGATCATCAACGCCATTGCATAGGATTGCCCATGTCTCTGAATCCTTTCCGCAGAATGCTGATTGACGTCTCCCTGCTGCCGTCTGCAATTGCCGATATGACAGCCCACGTCGTTCACACCAACCAGATTACCCTGGCAGACCGGTATGGGCTGATGGCGGCCATCCTCAACGGTAATCTGAGTCAGGATGAGCGCGAGGCAATTGACCGCATTCTCTGGTCAGTGCGACGGGGGCGGGTGAAGGTCGTCGATGAGCTATCAGCTCTCCAGTAGATGAGTGAGGGTTCCCGCTTTAAGCGGGACTAAGGTTAGCGGCTTGTTCCTAAGGGATGGTTCTCTGAGGCGCTACTCCTGCTACTGCAATGGTGAGGCCGTTGATGATCAGGCCAATGCCGACCAGTAAACCGATGACCCAGGCAGCATTGAACGGCCACTGGGACCAGATGAGAATGCCCAAAATAATGCTCGCAATGCCGCTAAAGAGCATCCACCCCCAGCGGGGAGCAGGTTTGGTTTGAAAGGCGGCGATCACCCGCAGCACGCCATCCACAAAGAAATAGATTCCCAGCACCAGCGTCAGCGAGACCACGCCCTGCAGGGGATTGAGCACCAGGAAAATGCCGACTGCCAGCGCCAGCAGACTCACCAGTATTTTGAGTAATATCCCTCCCGTATGGCGGCTTTGGAAGGCGTAGATGAACTGGATGAACCCGCCGATAATCAGCAGCCAGCCGAAGAATAATTCAATTACTACAGAGGCGAAAAAAGGTTCAGCGATCGCCACAATACCCAAAATTATGAGCACAATGCCCAGAATAATGGCTCCTGGCGATCGCCCTGGGCTGCTCTTTGCGGTGCGTTCCATTTCGCGATCGCGTGTATTCATGATGAGGTTCCTCTGAATCTTGTGCGTCAGGTCGTCGGTTTGAGCGTCTCTAACCGGCCAGACCATTCACCCACACTCTCTCAGGCGATCGCCGCCCCTGTCTTCCGCCAGAGGGGATATCCGATCTGGGCACCTCCTAGGGTTTTGAGCGGGCGGCGTTGTAGATTTTTTCGTTGGCCTTCACCGACTTGTCCAGATCCACCATCGGGTTTGGGTAATCCACCCCCAGGCGCACCCCATGGCGGGACTGTTCCTCAGAGGACAGCGTCCAGGGCTGGTGGACTTTGCTGGCAAGAATGTCGGATAGTTCAGGAATCCAGTGTTTCACATAGTTGCCTTTGGGGTCGTAGTCCTTCGCCTGCTTGGGAATGTAGAAGTAGCGAAAGCCCCGCGCGTCATTGCCCACGCCCGCCGTGTAGTTCCAGTTGCCGTAGTTGCTGCACACGTCGTAATCCACCAGTTGGGACTCGAACCACTCAGCCCCCATGCGCCAGTCGATGCCCAGGTTCTTCGTCAAAAAGCTGGCCACGTTTTGCCGCCCCCGATTGGACATAAACCCGGTGAGGGCCAGTTCGCGCATATTGGCATCGACGAAGGGAAATCCGGTTTCGCCCTTGCGCCACTGCTCAAACCGATTCCAGTCTTGCTTCCACTCAATTTGCAGGCCCTGCAGGCCAGATGGGTAAAAGAGGCGATCGCCATACTTCGCGCAGATGAACCGAAAGTAGTCACGCCACAGCAGCTCAAACACCAGCCAGTAGGTAGACGGGTTGGCCACCCGCTGGTCTTCGTAGCGCTGCACCTCTTCAAAGATGTAGCGGGGAGATAGGCAGCCCAGGGCCAGCCAGGGGGAGAACTTTGACGAATAGTTAGCCCCTAAAAGACCATTGCGCGTTTCCTTGTAGCGTCGCAGGCAGTCCTGCTTCCAGAAGTAATCGTCTAGCCGTGCCTGACCGACGGTTTCGCCTCCCTCAAACCGCAGCACCGCCCGCTCGTCGCCCTGGGGCAGTTGCAGGCCCAGTTGCTCCAGGCTGGGGATGTCACCGGTTTCGACCTCTGGGAGCGATCGCAACTGATGGGGGGCAGGCACCGTGGGCTTGACGTGGGACTGCTTCTCCACCTGCTTGCGGAAGTGGGTAAACAGGTCGGGGATCTGGGAGAGGTCGAACGGCAAGTCGTCCGGGTGGTAGAGGGTGGCACCCCAAAATGAGCGGGTTGGTACGCCCAGATCCGCCAGGGCCTGACAGAGGGCTGTATCCACTGCCGTTTCTTCGGAAGTGACTTCGGTATGGAAGTAGACGGCAGTGATGTTCAGGGCATTCACCAGGGGAGGGATTTCGGTTTCGGGCTTGCCCTGGCGGATGATCAGGTCGCTACCAAGGGCCTGGAGCGATCGCCGCAAATCGGCCACGCTCTCCCGTAGAAACTGCGCCCGAAACGCCCCCGTCTTGGGAAAGCCGAACGAGGTCGTGGCAAACTGACGCGGGTCAAAGCAGTAGACTGGAATCACCTGCGCCCCCTCTTTAAGAGCGCGATACAGAGGTTCATGGTCATGGAGTCGCAGATCGTTGCGAAACCAGATGAGAATGCGTTGAATCATAGCAATGGGCCGTTAATCTACAAGGCATGGAGCCTCCCCCTCCATGTTACATCTCTTAACAATTTCTCAGGAGTCCCCACTCACTCTCCACCCATCCATCCACTCGCCCACTCATCCACTCGCCCACTCATCCACCCATGCGCCGCCTCCTGCTGATTGCGATCGCCACCTTCATTGCCGTCCTCATTGGCTGCACCCCCAGCGACCCCGCCCCCATCCAGAAGCTCACAATGGGGGTAGTGAGCTATGACACTGGGGCGCGGTCGATGGAGCAATATCAGCCGTTTAAGGACTATCTGGCCGCCCAAACCCGTACGATTATTGAGCTGGAGCCAGCCTATAACGAGCTGCAGGCCCTGGAGCAGATTCGCCGTCGGTCGTGGTCTTTAGTATTTGCGCCACCGGGGTTAGCGGCGATCGCCATTCAAGACGCCCAGTATCTCCCCATGTTTCCCCTCCAGGGAGCTAACAATGCCCGGTCGGTGCTCTTGGTGAAGAACGACAGCCCTCTGGAGAAGCTGGATGATCTGGCGGGAAATGTACTGGCGCTGGGTGAACCGGGGTCAGCTACGGGCTATTATCTGCCCCTTTATGACCTGTATGGCTTGACCCTGGAAGCGGTGCGGTTTGCCCCCACCCCCAAAACTGTTTTGCAATGGGTGCAGTCGGGGGAGGTAGACGCGGGGGCGGTGGCTGAGGAGGACTTTTTGAAGTATCGCAACGAGTTTGGGGCCAACTTTTTTCGGGTGCTGCACAGCAGTCGCGCCATCCCCAGGGGATCGGTGTTGATCGGCCCGTCTGTTGACCGCAACCAGCAGCGGTTGATCGACGAAGCCATGCGCAACGCCCCCTCGAACATCATTGCTGATGCGGGCTATATCCCCAATGCCCCCGTCCCCGTCTATGACGAAGTGATTCGGCTGATTGATCGGGTGCGCCCCCTGGACGAGCGCGTGCGCCAGTCTCCGGCGGTGCTGACCACCGAATGAGGCATTTCGCCCGGTAACTTACACTGGAAGAAGCGATGCCGGGTAAATCAGCCTCTGGAACCCATGGGAGAGTATCAACTACAAACCCCAGTCCTCAGGCACCGCCACTGGAATCGCTTTTTCAGGAACCATCAAGGGATGCCCCAAAATTTGCCCAGTTCCCGGTAGCTGCTATTGTCTCGCTGGATAGTTTTAAGTAGGTCAGCACAATTAAATTCATGTTAGAAAACCGGGGGAGCGCCCCGCCGGGGCGCTCCCCCGGTTTTCTAACCTTCGTTTTTCAATGCAGTTCTACTTATACGATCGTTCGACCTTAAGTCCTGACATTTAGCCGTTGGTGGGCTTTGATTCCCATGCAGTATGACCCTCCCTCCCCTCTCCGAGGGCGTCGTGCCCTTGCGGCCATTGTGGTCACCGATGTGGTGGGCTTTAGCGCCCGCATGTCTGAGAATGAAGAGCACACCCTCCATCTGATTCACCGGGACCTCCAGCTCATGGAGGAGGCCTGCCGTCAGCATGAGGGAAACGTCCTGAAATCCACCGGGGATGGGCTACTGATGTATTTTGTGAGTGCGGCCCAGGCGGTGAATTGTGCGATCGCCATCCAGCAGATCATGGGCGATCGCACCACCCAAATTTCCCCCCAGGACGTGCTCATTCACCGCATCGGCATTCACCTGGGGGACATTTTTTTCAGCGACTCCGACGTCATGGGCAACGGCGTCAATATTGCCGCCCGCCTGCAAACTGAAGCGGAACCGGGGGGCATCTGCATTTCCCAAACCGTCTACGACGTCGTCAAATCCCGCCTGTCCCTGAACGCCGTTTACCTGGGGCCGCTGCACCTGAAGAACATCCAGGAAGCAGTCCCTGCTTACCACATTTCCCCTACGGTTGCGTCCTCTGCCCCGCCATCGACTGCCCCGTCCTCCCAGCTCTCTGCCCCGTCTGCCGCCGCCGCACCCGTTGGGGAGGAGATGGCTACTGGTAACCTCATTCACCACCGCTACCGCATTGAAAAAGTTCTGGGCCAGGGCGGATTTGGCCGCACCTACCTGGCGCGAGATACCCACCGATTTGACGATCGCTGCGTCCTGAAAGAATTTTTGCCCCTCAACCAGTCCGATTACGTAGTCGAGAAGTCCCGCAATCTCTTTGAGCGGGAAGCCCGTGCCCTGTATCAAATTGACCATCCCCAGATCCCCAAATTCCTGGCCTGGTTTACCCAAAATGGGCGGCTGTTCATCGTGCAGGACTATGTGGACGGCAAGACCTACTCCCAACTCTTACAGGAGCGACGGCAGCGGCAAGCTGCCTTCAGCGAAGCAGAAATCGTTCAGTGGCTGGGCGACCTGCTGGATGTCTTGGACTATCTGCATGGGGCGGGGATCGTCCACCGCGACATTTCCCCGGACAACATCATGCTGCCCAGCGATGGCGGCAAGCCCGTGCTGATTGACTTTGGCCTGGTCAAGCAAACCGTGAGCGAGCTGTGGACCCGCCCCCCCTCTGACCCGGCGACGGCGGGCCGGGTGTCGCCCCATTCCTTTGTCGGCAAGCTGGGCTACGCGCCGACCGAGCAAATTCGCATGGGCCAGTGCTTTCCCTGCAGCGATCTCTATGCCCTGGGGGTGACGGCGGTGGTGCTGCTGACGGGCAAGGAGCCGAGCTTGCTGATGAACCAGGGGTCGCTGGAATGGCAGTGGCAGTCCCACATTACCCTGGGCGATCGCCTCACCCAAATTCTCAACCGCCTGCTGGCCGAGAAGCCGCGCGATCGCTACCAGGCCGCCTCAGACGTTCTGCGGGATCTGGTGGCCATCGGTTCTCAGACCCCTGACCGGAGGCGATCGCACCCCGCCCCCCCTGGGGAAAACCGGGCGATCGCCCCCCCCCGACGGCCCGCCCCCCCTCCGGCCCAACCGGCTCCTCCCAAAGCGCCAGCCCAGGGCATCAGCCCCCAGCTACTGGCGGTGAGCAAGCAAGAACTGACCCGCCGGATTGGGCCGATTGCTGATTATGTGGTTGCCGAAGTCCTGGCGCGATCGCCCCAGCTTTCTCCCCAGCAATGGGTTGACCGGTTGGCTGCCGAAATCCCCAACCCCCAGCAGGCCCAGGAGTTCAAAAAGGCCGTGCGAGAGCGGCTCCGCACCACGCCGCCGCCGCAATCCGCCCCCCCGCCAGAGCCTGCCAACCCCATTTCGCCCGAATTTTTGGCCCGCTGCCGCACCGAGCTGGCCCGCTGCATTGGCCCCATTGCCACCCTGATTATGGATGAGATTATGGCTGAATCGCCTGCCACGCCAGAGCAGTTGGTGCAGGCGATCGCCGCAGAAATTCCCGATGCGGCCAAAGCCCAGGAGTTTCGGCAAACCATGCGATCAGGTAGCGGGTAGCCGCCATGAGGGGAGCATCCACCACTTTAGCGGTTCTCACCCTGGGGCAAAGCGACCTCCGCCAGGGGTTTCCCGCGTCGCTGCGGATCGGATCGGCGGACGGCCCGCTGTCGGTGGTGGCGGGTGGCGTGCTGCCCATTCGCCCAGAGATCTACCAGCTCTATGCCGACTGGGCCATGGCTTATCGGCGGGCAGGGCTGCCCTCGTCCGCTATCCTGGCCGACCCGCAGCGACGGGACTTGAAGGCGCTGCGAGCCTGCCTTTCCCTGGCCCAGCAATTGGGCGAGGCGCTGAATGATTGGCTACAGTGCCCAGCCTTTGCCCCGATCCAGGAGGCTTTGTTTGGGGCGATCGCCCCCCATCAAACCACCCATTTGCTTATTGAAACCGAGAATACCTGGCTGCAGCGCCTGCCCTGGTCGCTGTGGGAAGTGTGCGATCGCTGCCCCCATCTGGAAATTGCCCTGGGTTTGCCGGTGCCGACCCCGACGGCTTTGGTGCCTCCCTTTGACAAACCACCTGAGGCGCTGCGGGTGCTGTTGGTGGTGAGTAACGGCCAGGGAATTGATGTGCGGCGGGATGACGAGCTGCTCCAGCAGCTTCCCCAGGCCAGTACTTGCCTGCTGGTGGAGCCGCGCCAAACTGACTTTGAGGCCGCCCTGCGCGCTGCCCCCTGGGATTTGCTGCTGTTTACGGGAATTCACCCCGATGGCGAGCCGGAAACCTGCCGTTTGTATATCAACCCAGCCGAAAGCCTGCCCGTTGAGACGGTGCGATCGCTCCTGATCGACCGGATGCAGCAAGGGCTACGGGCAGCGGTTTTGAACGCCTGCGATGGCCAGGGACTGGTGCGCAGTCTGGACATTGGTCTGCCCCAACTGGTGGTTTTGCGGGAACCTGTGCCCGACCGGGTGGCCTACCTGTTCTTTAAAGTTATCCTACGCACCTTTGTGCAGGGAGAACCCTTTTACACAGCCGTGCGGCAGGCACGGGAAGCCCTCCGGGGGTCAAAATTTCCCTGTGGTGGGTGGCTGCCGGTGGTGTTCTATCATCCCGCTACCGTGCAGGGGGCTGTTGCAGAGCGGCGGTCTAACCCCCCTGCGGCGGTTATGACTGAGCCGATCAGTGAGGTGACCGAGCTGCGGGCCGAGGCGGCCCCATTTCACCAGGCGGCAGAGTCTGGCTTAATCAATCATCGCTATCGCATCTGTCGCGTCCTGGGGCGGGGCGGGTTTGGGCAAACCTACCTGGCCACCGATACCCACCGCTTTGAGGAACCCTGCGTTCTGAAGCGCTTTTCGCCCACTACCACCTCTGCAGCGTCTCTCCGGAAAGCCCGCGAGCTGTTTCAGCGGGAAGCCAAGGTGCTCTATCAGATCGACCATCCCCAGATTCCCAAGTTTCTGGCCTGGTTTACCCACGACGAGCATCTGTTCATCGTGCAGGAGTACATTGAGGGGCAGTCTTATCTGGACTTGTTGCGCGATCGCCAGCAGCGGGGGCAAACCTTCACTGAGGCGGAGATGCTGCCGTGGCTGCTGGATTTGCTACCGGTGCTGGGATACCTCCACAACCTGGGACTGGTGCATCGCGATATTTCCCCGGCCAATATTATGTATTCCGTCGCCAAGCAAAAGCCTGTCCTCATCGATTTTGGGGTGGTCAAAGAGGTGGTTAACCAGCTTCTCTCTGGGCAGCAGAGCAGTTTAATAGCTCCGCCCAAGGCAACCCTGGTGGGCAAGCCGGGATATTCCCCACCGGAGCAGGTGCGGCTGGGGGATTGCTACCCCTGTAGCGACTTCTATGCTCTGGGGATAACTGCCATTGTCCTGCTTACGGGCCAGGACCCACGCTGGCTGCTGGATGTGGAGGTCACCCCCGCTGCCTGGCGTCCCTATGCCGATGTGAGTGATGGGCTGGCTGCCGTGCTGACCAAGATGACGGTGGCACGTCCACGGGAGCGCTACCAGTTTGCCGAAGATATTTTGACCGACCTGCAGCCCCTGCGGCAGCCCTCGCCCCCCGCCTTGCCGTCCAATTTGGGCACGGCTGCGATTGCCCTGGATCCCCCCACCTCCGTCGATCGCCCCCTCGCCGCTCCACTGGATGAGCATTGGGAAGATAGCGACTTCCCTGCCCCCTCTAATCTGGCGGCAGATCTGCCCGTCTCCCCAGCCTTCATCGTTCGCTGTCGCCAGGAGCTGGTTCAGATCATCGGGCCAATGGCGGGCTTCTTGATTGACGACCTGCTGGCGGACGACCCCACCCTGACGCAGATGCGGTTAATTGAGGCGATCGCCAGCGAAATCCCCGATGAGCAGCTTGCTGAGCAGTTCCGACAGCGTCTTGAGAATCTTTAACCCCGGTTTCCTGCCAGCCTGTTGAACGACTACGGCTTTGTCTATAGCTGCTCCTTATCCCGTCGCCCCACCCGATAGCGCTCCAGCCGCCGCATGGCCACCGACAAACTCATCTTCATCCGCTGGAAAGCTTCCGCTAATCGTCCTACCTCGTCTTTCGACTTCACGTCAAACTCGGCCTGCATGTCGCCTGTGCTGACCGCTTCGGCCACCATCACCATGCGGTTAATGGGGCGAATGACGAAGCGCTTTAGCCAGAAGTTTACCAGGACTACGGCACTGGCAAAGGCCAGGGTGACAATGCCCATAATCAGCACAAAAGACTGCCGCGCATTCTGGTGGACCTGACTGGCAGGCACGGAGATCATTTGGACCCCGAGAACTTCATTGAGCTTCCAGTTAAAGCCGTTGGCGTCTCCGTAAAAGGCAATCATGCTGGCGGGGGCATCGGCGGGATTGCCGTGGCACTCCAGACAGCTCTGTTCGGTGATTTTGATGGGGCGGGCAATGTAGAATAAATCACCGCCGGGGGTGGTGCGAAAGTTGCTCAGCTCGCCCAGGTTGGGGGATTGCCGAAAGCGGTTAATTACGGCAGCCTCAAAGTTGTCGGCCTTATCCCGAAGATTGGTGGGGTTGAGGACGGCCTCTTTGTAAAAGAATTCGCTGTAGTCCCGGTTGGTCCGCAGGTGCTCAAAGACCTCCCGTGCTGAGTAGGCGGGGACGGTTTCGGGGAGAAATTCAGTATCCAGTCGCTCTACCAGCTCTGGATGAATTTGGGTATCCGTATAGTGGCGCACCGAGTTCATGGTTTCCATAAGCATCAGCGCTTTGGTGGCCACCGCACTTTGGGCGTTGTAGTTGAGGATGGCGGCCAGGGCGGCCCCACTCACCAGAATGCCAATCAGGAAGACGGACAGAAGGAGCAGCGTAAATTTTTGGGCGAGTTTGAGATCTTTCAGAAACATGGGACGTCTCCAGGCGTGCGAACGGGAATGGCGGTGGGGATAGAACTGGCTACGAATCGCCTCCCTCAAATTCCAGATTAATTTTCCCAGGTCAGATTCTTGTCAATGGGTGGACAGCTAAGGGAGCGATCGCCCCATCTTTTCTGTGCCGTATTCCCATTCTTTCCAGGCTTTTCGGAAAAGTAATGAGGATTTGCTGAGAATTTCCTTGGGGTTTGCATTTGTCCTCAACGGTTCGGTTCAGGCCGCTAGTGATCAAGTAGAACTGCTTTGAAGAACGAAGGTTAGAAAACCGGGGGGGCGCTCCCCCGGTTTTCTAACCTGAATTTAATTGTGCTGACCTACTTACGTTAAGGTGCTTAAACTCAATCTTTACGGTTTCTTTGAGTAACTTCACTCAGAAAATACACCCTGTAATCTCCGGATAGGCTATGCCGTCTACGTATTTTGGGCTAGAACATCTTTCGTCCCCAAAGTTGACGGGAGATGTTCTGGTAGGTCATTTGGCCCGGACATTGCCCCCATCCCCCAGTCCCTGCTCCTATTGAAGGGGAGAAAGGGAGCCAGAACGGAGCGCCAGTTCCAAAGCCCCTCTTCTACTCTGGGAGAGGAGTTTGGGTTGAGGGTAAATGGCAAGAGGCAAGGCAAACGACCCAATAAACGTATTGTTGCTGAATTCATATTTGAGGGCGAGCTATGACCGTGATCGATAACCCCCGCCAGATTGCCAGAGACGCAATTCAAGCATCGATTTCAGAAGACTTGTGGCTTCAAAATGCACGATTCATCCAGGGGCTGAAACACAAAGTGCAGCAGCACCCGGTTTCTTCCCACCCCGCTATTCAAGCGCTCAATCAAGGACGGTTTAATCGCGAGCAGCTCCGCCATATTCACCTGGAATATCGTCACGCCATCGTTCAGGTCTTTACCGACGCGCTGTTAATTGCCCAATATCAAAGTCGCCAGCTTGAGCCTCGCTTGACCCCCGGCAGTAAAATGTACGCCCGTTTCCTGCTGACGCTGAATACGCTGGATGAGTTCGGCTTTCAACCCGGTGCGGATGCCTCTGGCTACTACCGGGGCAATCCCAATCGTGCCCACTATCCCCTATTTGAGCGCGTCCTGGATGAACTGGGGATCAGCGCTCAGGAACGCTGCACCTACCGTCCCTCCCAGATCGCCCAAGAGGTGCGCACTCATCTGGAAGACAGCTTCAATGATTTCAGTCTGGTCACCAGCTTACTCGCCGTTGCCGAGGAAGAAGTGGTGCTCTTCAGCGCTCCCCTGCGCGAGAATTCCCGAAAGGTGGGGGTAACCGTGACCTCAGGCTACTACCTCTGCCACGGCACCAGCGACGACGCCCAGGCCGATGCCAATGACGATGCCCACGAGGATGATCTCTGGTACGTCCTCATGCAGGCGCTTTTACCGGATCAGTACGAAACAATTTTGCAGGTCTGCAGCCGCTACTGTGACCTGTGGGTTGAGTTTTGGGATGCCCAAATGCAGCTACTAGAGCGAGCGGAGCCAGTTCCGGCGATCGCCGCTTCCTAATCCATAAGGGCTTCAATTCTGGGTAGAACGACCGTAAAAGTGGTGATTTGATGGTGGCTTTTGACCAGAATCTTGCCTTCCATCAAGTCCACTAGCTTATGTACCAGGGACAGGCCCAAACCTGTCCCTGTTTTGTGCTGAGATGGCCCAGCGGCTCGATAGAACTTATCAAAAATTTTGGGCAATGCCTCGGGCGGAATCTCGACGCCCGTGTTGCTGAGGCTCAGCTCCACCAGGTTTGGCGTCAGGCTCACCGAAAACTGGATAGTTTCTCCGGGAGGGGTGTACTTGCAGGCATTGTTGAGCAGCTCGGTGACAATGCGCTCCAGCTTGCCCGTATCAACCATTAACGTGGGTAAATCGGCGGGGATCTGCAGCTCTAGCTGCTGCTGGCAGTCGTGAATGCGGGCTTGAAAGGGGGCGATAACCGACAAGAGCCACTTCTTTAAAGGGGTAGGCAGCGCTTTAACCGTTTCGACCCCGGCCTCTAACCGCTGCAAATCTAACAGATCGTTTACCAGGGCGACTTCGCGATCGCACTCGGCCTCAAGGATACGCAGGTACTTGCCGTCTTGCTCCTCACGGTTGGTCAGGTTCAACATGCGAATGGCCATCTTCATGTTGGCCAGGGGCGATCGCAGCTCATGGGAGACGGTGGCAATGAATTCATCCCGGATTCGAATGGCGGCTTCGGCTTCCTGTCGGGCAATGCGCTCCCGCTCAATGGCGATTTCGGCGGCCTGGCGCATCTTCATCTGATGCAGGGAAATTGCGGTAAAGTGCGCCAGACGGTTCATCACCCGCAGATCTTCTGCATCAAATCGTCGTTCCTCATGGTGGGAGACGATCCAGATGGTGCCCAGGTCGTCGGTGCTTGTCAAAAGGGGAATGATCAGGCATTCGACCATGGGGGGCTGTAGTTGCTGAAAGTTTTCGAAGTATCTGGCGGGATAGAAATAAAGCTGCGGTGAGCGGCGCTCTAAACAGACATTGCAGAGGCTGAAAGACCGAGAGATCTTTCCTTCTGCATGAGCATAGGCTCCAGCCAGGGCAACCCATCGAAAAATTTCTTCGCCGTTGGTTTCTGTTTCAGGTACGCTGATACCAGCGGAACCGGCTTGGCAAATCTCTATGGCAACTGACACCAAGCTTTGGAGCAGGGTTTGGGGAGAGCCAGTAAGCTGTTGCGCCAGCCTGTTAAATGCATGGTTTTCGGCTTCGGCGTCAATTGCTCTGGGGGAACGGAGAAACAACTGCTCGGTGATGGTTATATCTTCCAGTTTCACTTGTTCAAACGCTACTGGCTTTAAACTGACTGGTTCTAAGCTATCGAGACTTAACATGGTGGCAAGTTCCCTGACAAGGCGGCTGCATTAACGGATGATTAAACGAAGCCCGACTGCGGTTACTATTTGATTAGAATACTGCCAATTTTGATTGACAATGCCATTTATGCCTAGATTTTGGGAAAGCATCCACCTCTAATGAAAAATCTTGCGTTAAAGGTCGGAATTCAGCATCCAGGCGTCAGAATTTATCAGGATTTAAGTGGTTAAGTAGGTCAGTACAATTAAATCCATGTTAGAAAGCCGGGGTGGATGCTGATTGACTGACAAAAGTTTGTGGCCCTCACCCCCAACCCCTCGCCCAGAGGGCGAGGGGTTGGGGGTGAGGGCTTCCGGGCAGCGGTTCGTAAGTTTTGTCAGTCAACCAGGGGTGGATGTGTACCCCTGGCGGGGACGCACACCCAAACAAAGTGTCATTAATTGTGCTTGAGCACCTGGGAAGAAGCTGGGTTCTGACTCCTAAATTCTACCCTGAGAATTTTTTGTTTATTAAGTTGGTGCCCGGCTCCCTCTGGCCAGGGCTAGCGGCGCTGCCGGGAGCGGTTGGGAATTAGGCTGAGCTGCTATGCTAACGTGTTAGGGCATACAACACCTGAAGCCTTTTCCCACTGTTCGGCATAGCCCAGTAGATAACTATGAGTCGAGGAACGCTGTTTGACAAAGTTTGGGATCTGCATACCGTTGGCACCCTTCCGTCCGGGCAGACCCAGCTCTTTATTGGCCTCCATCTAATCCACGAAGTCACCAGCCCCCAGGCGTTTGCCATGCTGCGGGAGCGGGGGCTACAGGTACTATTTCCCGATCGCACCATCGCCACGGTGGATCACATTGTTCCCACGGAAAACCAGGCCCGTCCCTTCCTCGACCCCCTCGCCGAGGAAATGATTCAGGAGCTGGAAATTAACTGCAAAGACAACGGCATTCGCTTCTACAACATCGGCTCCGGGCAGCAGGGCATCGTCCACGTCATCGCCCCCGAACAAGGGCTGACCCAGCCGGGAATGACCATCGCCTGCGGCGACAGCCACACCTCCACCCACGGAGCGTTTGGGGCGATCGCCTTTGGTATCGGCACCAGCCAGGTGCGGGACGTGCTGGCCTCCCAAACCCTGGCCCTGGCTAAGCTCAAGGTCCGTCGCATCGAGGTCAACGGCGAGCTGCCCTCCGGCGTCTTTGCCAAAGACGTGATCCTCCACATTATCCGTCAGCTCGGCGTCAAGGGCGGCGTCGGCTATGCCTACGAATACGCAGGCACCACCTTCGACCGCATGAGCATGGAAGAGCGCATGACAGTGTGCAACATGTCCATTGAGGGCGGTGCCCGCTGCGGCTACGTGAATCCTGACCAGACCACCTTTGACTACCTGCACGGGCGCGACTTTGCCCCCAAAGGGGCCGACTGGGAGCGGGCGGTGGAGTGGTGGCGGGCGATCGCCAGCGACGCCGATGCCGAATACGACGATGTGGTCATCTTCGACGCCGCCGACATCGAACCCACCGTCACCTGGGGCATCACCCCCGGCCAGGGCATTGGCGTCAGTGAGCTGATTCCCGATGCGGAGTCGCTGCCAGAGGGCGATCGCTTCATCGCCGAAGAAGCCTACAAATACATGGATCTAGCTCCCGGCACCCCCATCAAGGGCACCAGGGTGGACGTCTGCTTCATCGGTAGCTGCACCAACGGACGCCTCAGCGACTTGCAGGAGGCCGCCCGAGTTGCCCAGGGGCGGCGCGTCAAGGACGGCATCAAAGCCTTTGTGGTGCCGGGGTCGGAGCGGGTGAAGCAGGAAGCCGAAGCGGCGGGACTCCACCAAATTTTCCTGGATGCAGGCTTTGAGTGGCGGGAGGCGGGCTGCTCCATGTGTCTGGCCATGAACCCGGACAAGCTCCAGGGCAATCAGATCAGCGCCTCCTCCTCCAACCGGAACTTCAAGGGCCGTCAGGGTTCCGCCTCCGGGCGCACCCTGCTCATGAGTCCGGCGATGGTGGCGGCAGCGGCGATCGCAGGCGAAGTCACCGATGTCCGCGAACTGTTGAACAGAACTGCCGTGGGGGTTTGACATGGTCGCCCAGCTTGCCCAGGTCGCCCCTTCGGCCCGCGTCCCCGAGATCACCTGGGAGCCGCTTCCAGAGGAGTTTCGTTTGCCGGATGACCCCGTGGAAAACCTTCAGCAACCCCTGCTGGCAGCAGCCCTCACCGACGCCTTGGGAGAGGCAGGGCTGGTCCGCCCAGAAATGCTCATTGCCTCCAACTTTGGCCTGGTGGCCACGGTGGACCGGCGCATCGTCGTCAAGGCCCCCGACTGGCTCTATGTGCCCCGCGTCGATCCCGTTGACCCCGGCATCGTGCGCCGCAGCTACACCCCCCATCGGCAGGGCGATGCAGTGGCGGTGGTGATGGAGTTCCTCTCCGACGAAGAGCTGGGGGAATACTCGGTGCGCCCCACCTTCCCCTACGGCAAGCTGTACTTCTACGAGCGGATTCTGGCGGTGCCTATCTACGTCATCTACGACCCCTACAGCTTCACCCTGGAGGTGCGCCAGCTCCAGTCAGGCCGCTACAACCTCCAGACCGCCAACGAACAGGGGCGCTACTGGATTCCCCCGCTCAACCTCTTCCTCGGAGTCTGGCACGGCGAACGGCTGGGCACCACCACCCACTGGCTCCGCTGGTGGGACGAGGCAGGCAACCTGCTGCTCTGGAGCGCCGAAAAAGCCGCCCAAGAGCGCCAACGCGCCGAGCAAGAAGCCCAACGCGCCGAGCAAGAAGCCCAACGCGCCGAACAGGAACGCCAGCGCGCCGACGCCGCCGAACAAGAACTGGCCCGCCTGCGATCGCTCCTCCAAAACCAACCCCCCACCGACACCCCCTAATCCAAAATCCAAAATCCCCAATCTAAAATCCCCAATCCCATGTCCCAAATCCCCTCCCTCTCCGGCCCCGCCCTCCCCCTCCAGGGCGACGACATCGACACCGATCGCATCATTCCCGCTCGCTTCCTCAAGTGCGTCACCTTCGACGGTCTGGGGGAACACGCCTTTGAAGACGATCGCGCCCAGCTCCAGGGCCGCCACCCCTTCGACCAGCCCCAGTACCAGGGAGCCAGGGTGCTGGTGGTTAACCGCAACTTCGGCTGCGGCTCCAGCCGGGAACACGCGCCCCAGGCGATCGCCCGCTGGGGCATCCAGGCCCTGGTCGGTGAGAGCTTCGCAGAAATTTTCTTCGGCAACTGCGTGGCGATGGGCATTCCTTGCGTGACGGCGGCCTCGGCGGATGTAAAGGCTTTGCAGGGGGCGATCGCCGCCCAACCCCAAACCCCCGTCACCGTTAATTTGGAGACGATGCAGGCGACCTGCGGCGACCTGGTGATCCCCGTCATGATGGGCGACGGCCCCCGGCAGATGTTCCTCTCCGGCACCTGGGACGCCTGCGGCCAACTGGTGGCCCAGAGCAATGAAATAAAAGCTACGGCCCAGAAATTACCCTACCTGAGCTGGAGCGGGCTAACGGCTTCATGAAAAACCTGCTGAAGCGCCTGCTGCCCTGGTTTTTGGTGGTGATCAGTGCTGGTTTAACGCTGGCGATCGCCCCCCAGCAAAATCCCCTGCTGCTGGCCATCATCATCGCCTCCCTGGGATTCTTTCCCCTGGAGGCAGGTCGCCTTGGCTGGGCCTGGCTGAAACGGCGTCGGGCAGCGGCAGCGGCAAGGCCCAGGTCTGGGGCGATCGCCACCGATCAGCCCAGTCGCACCTACCTGGTTACAGGGGCGAATCGGGGTCTAGGGCTGGCTCTGGTCAAGCAGCTCCGGGCGCAGGGCCATGTCGTTATCGGTACCACGCGATCGCTGGATCAGGCCGGTGAGCTGAAAGCCCTCACCGACCGGGTGGAGTGCCTGGACATCGCTGACCCCACCAGCGTCCGCCACCTGGCCCAGCAATTAGCGGGGGAACCTCTGGACGGCATTTTCAACAATGGGGCCAAAGGGCCAACAGCACAGGGTTTTGCCGAGCTGGATCTGGATAGCCTGGAACAGGACTTTGCCACCAATGCCGTGGGGCCGCTGCGGGTGGTGCAGGCGCTCATGGAGAACTTGAAGGCGGGGCGCGATCGCCTCGTGGTGAATATCTCCAGCGATTTGGGCAGCTTTACAATCACCAAGCCCAGCCTGCTCTACGGCTATCGGGCCAGCAAAGCAGCGCTGAATATGCTCTCCAAGACTGCCGCACGGGAGCTGGAAAGCCAGGGCATTCGCTGGATTCTCATCCACCCCGGCTCAGTCCAAACCCGCCTTAACCAGAAGGGCCTGCTGTCTCCTGAAGAGAGTGCCGGGGCTATCCTGGCCACCCTTAACCAGCTTCAGCCGCAGCAAACGGGCCTCTGGCTCGACTACCAGGGCCAACCCGTCCCCTGGTGAAGATGGGGAGTTTTGAGCGGAAAGTTTTGAGTTAAGGGTGGTGTTTCGTCCGCAGATTTCGCAGATTTCGCAGATTTCGTAAATGAACGGCATTCCTTCCGAGGTTCCATCTGCGCCCATCTGCGTCATCTGCGGATATATCAAACATCGTTGACACCTTATCCAGCGGCTCCCAAAATCATCCCTGCCAGCAAAACGAAGCCCAGCCAGACGTTTTGCCGAAATATGCGGCCAAACAGGGTGGGTAGCACTCGCCGCCGCTTGAGCTGGGTGTATTGCCAGATCCAGCCCAAAGTGGCGATCGCCCACGCTCCCCAAAACCAACCATTAAGGGCAAGGATAACGCCGGTAGCTGCCAGCAGTGCCGTTGTGCCAAGTAAAAACAGCCCTACTCCATCAGCAACCCACTTATCCAGAAAGAGCGCACTGGAATTGACCCCCATGCGCCGATCATCGTCCCGATCGGGCATGGCGTAGACCGTATCAAATCCTAAGGTCCACAGCACCACGGCACCCCACAGCAGCCAGGCGGGCAGGGAGAGGGTGCCAGTCACGGCGCTCCAGCTAATCAGCACGGCGAAGCCCCAGTTCAGGGACAACACCAGTTGGGGTAAGGGAAACACCCGCTTCGCCAGGGGATAAAGGACGATGAACGGAATGGCGGCGATGCACAGCAAAAAGCTGAGGAGGTTGAGATAGAGGGCCAGAATCCCGGCACAGGCAAAGGCCACCAGCACGACAACGATGGCGGTTTGGATGGTGAGGGTGCGCGAGGCAAGGGGGCGATCGCGCGTTCGCTCCACATGGGGGTCAATATCCCGATCCCACAGGTCGTTGACTACGCACCCGGCGGCGCTGGTGGCCAGGCTGCCCAGAACGATGACCCCCACCAGCGGCAGGGGCGGCAGGCTTCCCGCTTCCCGGCTGTGCGCCCCCAAAAAAACGGCCCAGAGGGCTGGCAGCATGAGGATCAGCCGACCAGCGGGTTTATTCCACCGCAAGAGTCGGACAATTTTTTGCCAATCGGGTTCTGGCTTTGAATGAGGCTGGGTCAGCATGGTTAGACTGAGATTGCTGGACGATTCCGCTGTACGATTCCCAAAAGGACAATTCCCCATCTAGGATATCGCTGTTCAGAAGTTGAGCGCATGATCATTGCAGTGGCAAGCTTTAAGGGAGGTGTGGGCAAAACCACCACAGCCATCCACCTGGCCGCCTACTTTCAATCCCTGGCCGACACACTGCTGATTGATGCCGACCCCAACCGCTCGGCAACGGCCTGGGCCAGTCGGGGCAATCTTCCGTTCGATGTGGTGGACGAGTGGCAGCCTGTGCGCGCCTACTCCTACCGCCATGTGGTGATCGACACCCAGGCCCGCCCCATTGCTGAAGACCTGGCCATCCTGGCGGACACCTGCGAGCTGCTGATCCTGCCCACTACCCCGGATATCCTGGCGCTGGATGCCCTCACCCTCACCCTGGAATACCTCCACTCCATTGACGCCTACCGCTACCGGATTCTGCTCACGGTTATTCCCCCCAAGCCCAGCCGAGACGGAGAACAGGCCCGCACGATCCTCACAGAAGCGGGCTTCCCCGTTTTTCAAACCGGCATCCGCCGCTACGCCGCCTACCGGAAGGCCGCCAGCACGGGCAAACTGGTGGACGAGGTGCGCGACCCCAAGTCTAAGGAGGCGTGGAGCGACTACCAGCGGGTGGGGGATGAGCTGATGGGGAAGGTTCGTTAGTTAGCGGAATTGGCGATCGCCGCGACTTCCCGCTTCGTTCACCCCAAAAATTAACCAACTGTAATAAAGAAGTTGATTTGCCCCGTGCGAGAAGTACGGTGGGCGATCGCCCCTTGCCGCATACCCACATATTCCGCCCGTCAACCCGTAGCGGCGAAGCATTCGGTAGAAAGCTCTTCCAAGAATCCAAACGTGCTGGCCGGATGCTGGGTGCCAAGCACTCGCTGCGCGAACGCCCCTACAAGCGTTGACGTCTAACACCAAATTCCGGTAAGGGGCCTGGTCTGCAAGGCAAAGTTTGTCTGTTGTTCTGATTTATAGAAAAGCGGAACCTAAAATTTGATTATCTAGAATTTATTGGCCTGGCTGCTCTTCCAGTCCAGTTTTGGCCAATCAGAATCTTTACGAATCTTGTTTAGTTCAAATATCCTGATTGTTTAAAGATTGTTGCCCTTTATTTTCGGTGTGGGGTCGTTCATAATGCCTCCAGTAGCCAATGAGGTTTAAGGCTGAGGTTAAGGCGGTTTGCATCCTTGCCACTTCGCAACAGATGAAATGGTTGGCGATCGCCACCGCCCTTTAGTTTTTTCATTCCTTCATCAGAAGAACGCACGAAAAAAGCACGACACAAGCAAAGCATTAGGAGCACCAGCGTGAAATTAGCGGTTTACGGCAAAGGCGGCATTGGCAAATCCACCACCAGTTGCAACATCTCCGTGGCCCTCGCCAAGCGGGGTAAGAAAGTGCTGCAAATCGGATGCGACCCCAAGCACGACAGCACCTTTACCCTCACGGGATTTTTGATTCCCACCATTATTGACACCCTCCAGGAAAAAGACTTTCACTACGAAGACATCTGGCCGGAGGATGTGATCTACAAAGGCTATGGCGGCGTGGACTGCGTCGAAGCAGGTGGCCCTCCGGCGGGAGCAGGCTGCGGCGGCTATGTGGTGGGCGAAACCGTGAAGCTGCTCAAGGAACTCAACGCCTTTGACGAGTACGACGTAATCCTGTTTGACGTCCTGGGAGACGTGGTCTGTGGTGGCTTTGCCGCCCCCCTCAACTATGCGGACTACTGCATGATCGTCACCGACAACGGCTTTGATGCCCTCTTTGCCGCCAATCGCATCGCCGCCTCTGTGCGGGAAAAAGCCCGCACCCATCCCCTGCGGCTGGCGGGCTTGATCGGCAACCGCACCGCCAAGCGGGACTTGATCGACAAATATATTGAAGCGGTGCCCATGCCCGTGCTGGAGGTGCTGCCGCTGATTGAAGATATTCGCGTTTCCCGCGTCAAAGGTAAAACCTTGTTTGAGATGGCGGAATCCGACCCGTCCCTCAACTACGTCTGCGACTACTACCTCAACATCGCCGACCAGCTCCTGGCCATGCCAGAGGGCGTGGTGCCCCAGGATTCTCCCGATCGCGACCTGTTCACCTTGCTGTCGGACTTTTACCTGAACCCGGCCACCCCCCCGACGGTGCAGGAGGACGAACTGGATCTGATGATGGTTTAGGAATATGCATCTTTTGGGAACGAGAGTGAAAATTGATTAATTTTTGTTCCCTGGCAATGGGAAGGGAATTGGAGCGTGATAGGTGCTCCACACAGGCCAGCCAACGCCATTCAAAAAGTTTCTAGAAACTTTGGCCCGGTTAACCTGTATGCTTCTATCTTGGGCAAATTGGTGCAAGATTTTACCCCTGCATTCATTGGCCCAAAGTCCTTTCCCGATTGCCATTCAGCGAATTCCTGTGAACATCAAACAGCTTCAGACCTCCCTTAAAGAAAACTGGCTGACCTACTACCGCGACAACCGCGACTGGATTGTGCATCTGGGGGTGTGGGTGAACGACAACGGCCATCGTCGCCCCTCCTCCAGCTTTATCCTGGCCACCCTGGCCGCCCTCGAACCCCAGCTCAACCAGCTCCTGCCGCTGATCGTCGATCTCAACAGCAGCCCCGATCGCATCGTCCTGGCCCTGGGCCTCAACTTCAGTCCTGACGATGAGATGGAAGCCATCGACGCCGCCCGTCCGCCTAAAATGTTGCCCAGCAGCAAAACGCGCGAGCTTAAGCCGGACGACTACCTCCCCAGTCGGATTGCGGCCAAGCAGGACGAATCCTGTTCAGGGAAGCAGGATGACTTCCTGGATGAGGGGTGGCGAGTGTAGGGCTGAAAGACTTCCAGACATTTGATTCATAAAATCTATTTGAAAGGACTTTAACCCCATGACCGCAACCGATACCCAGCCCCAGGCCCTCAACTTTGAATGCGAAACCGGCAACTACCACACCTTTTGCCCCATTAGCTGCGTGGCATGGCTTTACCAAAAGATTGAAGACAGCTTTTTCCTGGTCATCGGCACCAAAACCTGCGGCTATTTCCTGCAAAACGCCATGGGGGTGATGATCTTCGCCGAACCCCGCTATGCTATGGCGGAGCTGGAGGAGGGGGATATCTCCGCCCAGTTGAACGATTACGAGGAGCTGAAGCGGTTGTGTACGCAGATTAAGCGCGATCGCAACCCCTCCGTCATCGTGTGGATCGGCACCTGCACCACCGAAATTATCAAAATGGACCTGGAAGGTCTGGCCCCCAAACTGGAGGCGGAGATTGGCATTCCCATCGTCGTCGCCCGTGCCAATGGCCTGGACTACGCCTTTACCCAGGGAGAGGACACGGTGCTGGCGGCCATGGCCCAGCGCTGTCCCAGCCGGGTGACCAGCGAGGCGGAGAAGGAGGAGCGTAACGCCATCCAGCGGCTAATCAGCTTTGGCCGCAAGAAGGAGGACGGGGTTCAGGAGAAGTCCGAATTTGTGGATCATCCGCCCCTGGTGCTGTTTGGGTCGTTGCCCGATCCGGTGGTCACCCAGTTGACTTTAGAACTGAAGAAGCAGGGCATTCAGGTGTCCGGCTGGCTGCCCGCCAAGCGCTACACGGAGCTACCCGTCCTGGAAGAGGGCTATTACGTGGCCGGGGTAAATCCCTTCCTGTCACGCACCGCCACCACCCTGATGCGCCGCCGCAAGTGCAAGCTCATTGGTGCGCCGTTCCCCATCGGCCCCGACGGCACCCGCGCCTGGATCGAGAAAATTTGCTCTGTGTTCGGCATTGAGCCTCAAGGATTGGACGAGCGGGAAGCCAAGATCTGGGAATCCCTGGAGGACTACATCAGCCTGATTCGGGGTAAGTCCGTGTTCTTCATGGGGGATAATTTGCTGGAAATTTCCCTGGCCCGCTTCCTCATCCGCTGCGGCATGACGGTTCCGGAAATCGGCATTCCCTACATGGACAAGCGCTACCAGGGGGCGGAGCTGAAGCTGCTGGAGCAGACCTGTCAGGACATGGGGGTAGCTTTACCCCGGATTGTGGAGAAGCCGGACAACTACAACCAGATTCAGCGCATTTATGACCTGGATCCGGATCTGGTGATCACCGGCATGGCCCACGCCAACCCCATGGAGGCGCGCGGCATCAGCACCAAGTGGTCGGTGGAGTTTACCTTTGCCCAGATCCACGGCTTCACCAACGCCCGCGACATTCTGGAACTGGTGACCCGGCCCCTGCGCCGCAACAATAGCCTCAAGGATTTGGGTTGGGAGACCCTGGTGCGGGAAAAAGTCTAGCGCCAGCGAAACCGCATCATGATGGGTAGGTGGTCGGAAGCCTGTTGGGCATCGGCCACCACTTGCCATTCCAGGGCTTCGATAGTGGTAGGGGTATAGAAAATGTAGTCCAGCTTGGCGATGGGGCGATCGGCGGGGAAGGTGGCGATCGCCCTCTCCGCCAATTCCTCCCTGGGAAACGCAGGCTGAATTTCCGGCATGTCCAGCAGAATCTTAATGGTTGGGTCGGCTTGCTCATCAGTGGGGGGCGTACTGTTAAAATCCCCTAACAGCAGCACCGGGTATTGGGGAATGTACTTCTCCACTAGCGCTTTGACCGTTTGGGTCTGGCGGCGGCGGGTGGGTTCGTCGAATGCTTCCAGATGGACGTTGATGACGATCAGCGATCGCCCCTGCACTTCCATCTCCACCACCTGGGCAAGCCGATCCAGGTATAACCCGTTGTAGAAAAACGGCTTGCCCGCCACTTTCTCCAGCACGATGCGCTCATGGGTGCGGATAGAGTGCTGGCTGAGGATGGCCTGCCCAGAGAGAATGCCGCGAAAGTGGGCGGCGGGTGGCCAGTAGGGGAAGGGCACGTAGCGCTTGTCCCAATTGATGGCGATCGCCCCATTCCCCAACCCCAGTTGAGATGCAAGCTCACTAGCCTGCTGCACCTGGTAGGAGCGGTGGGAGCCGAGGTCAATTTCCTGGAGGGCAAGAATATCCGCATCCAGGGGACGGAGAGCGGCGATCGCCGTTTTCAAGTTATCCGTATACAGCTCTGGGGTCCGGGCCACCGCCAGATTATTGGTCAGCCCCGACAGGTAGCCAATGTTGTAAGTAACTACTGTAAAGGTATCGGTGGCCGAACGGGGAAGCCCTTCATTGTAGGCCACCACTTCGGCATAGCGGGATTTGGGGTAGGCCCCAGACGAGGCCCAGGCATAGAAGCCTACTAATACCACCAGGGGGATGCCCGTCAGCAGAAGAACCAGGGTGAGAATCATTTTCGTCATCGTTATCGTTGCCACCTGAGAGCTAAAAACTAAGAACTTAAGAACTAAAAATTGGGCAGGCTATGATCGGGTATCACCGCTGTGTTTAATATCTTGCAGGTTGGGGAGTAGCGCCAGCCTGAATTGATTTTCAGGAGCGGATATTGTGAAATTCGGTCAGTGGCTCGGACTCATTTGCCTGATCATCGCCCTGGTAATTTTGTGGAAGGTGCGGCAAATGCTGCTGCTGATCTTTACAGCAGTGGTCATCTCAACGGCCCTCAACGCCCTGGTGCGGCAGCTCCAGAAGCTGGGTACCCGCAGTCGGGGGCTGGCGGTAATGCTGACCCTGCTGCTGGTGAGCGCCATTGGCTCCCTGTTTATCGCTACGGTGATTCCGCCGTTTATCGACCAGTTTCGCAGCCTGTTGCTGCGCTTGCCTGCGGTGTTTACCCAGCTTGTGCGGCGGCTGGAGGCCCTCATCGAAAATCCCCCTTCCTGGCTGCCCGAACGGGGCCTCCAACTGGAGCTGCCCGACCTGACCACCCTCACCCAGCAGCTCCAGCCGCTGGTGCAGAATCTACTGCAAAATTTTGTGGAGTTCTTCAACTCCTCCCTGACGGTGGTGCTGCAGTGCCTGCTGGTGCTGGCCCTCACCCTGATGCTGTTGGCCAATCCCGCATCCTATCGGCAGGCGGCGATCGCCCTTTTTCCCTCTTTCTACCGCCGTCGCGCCGATGAGATTCTCACCCATTGCGAGGTGGCCCTGGGCAACTGGCTGGGGGGCATTTTCATCAACTCCATCTTTGTGGCGGTCACTAGCGGCGTGGGCCTGAGTATTTTGGGCGTTGATCTGGTGCTGGCCCATGCGCTGCTGGCGGGGCTGCTCAATTTCATTCCCAATATCGGGCCGGTGCTCAGCGTGGTCTTCCCCCTCTCCATCGCCCTGCTGGGGCCGTCGTGGAAGGCGATCGCTGTCATCATCCTCTATGTCGTCATCCAAAATTTGGAGAGCTACTGGGTCAGCCCGATGGTGATGGCCAAGCAGGTATCGCTGCTGCCAGCGGTGACGCTTAGCGCCCAGGTGTTTTTCACTACCTTCTTTGGTCTATTGGGGCTGATTCTGGCCCTGCCCCTCACGGTGGTGGCGAAAACCTGGATTCAAGAAGCGTTGATTAAAGATATCCTTGACCAGTGCGGCAGTCAGGACTGTCTGGATACCCTGTCGGGTACGCTGACGATGGGTGCCCCGCCGCCGCTCCCGGGCCTGGAGCTTTCGGAATACGCCGCTGCGCCCAATGATCGAGGGCCAGAGGATCCGGCTGAGCCGCTCTAAGGAGATTTCTGGGAAAGACCATACCGCCCGTAGGGTGCCGTTAGCGAAGCGTAAAGGTATCAACGTAAAGCGGGACACTTTCCCGAGAATAGAATTCAGGAGTCAGGAGCCAGAAGTCAGCTCTCTCGTGAATTCTGAATCCTGGATTCTGAATCCTGTCCAACCAGGATTTCCCGCCTTAAGTTGATACCCCTATGCCCCTACCCCAGAAATTTCACATTAAATCCACGCTCCTAAAGGGACATCTAGCGTGGAAAATTTCGGGAAATCATTCAACCTGGTGGTTTTCAGCGAGAAGTGTATTTTGGGCAATGACCCCAGACCAAAATTTCACCGTACAATCCCATTGAGTGTGGTGAGAGGGAAATGCAATGACCGAAAGCAGTCCTGACATTCTGGCGCTGGATTTTGATGGCGTAATTTGCGACGGCTTGATTGAGTACTTCCAGACGGCATGGCAAGCCTACTGCGACATCTGGACCCTGTCCGAGCGAACGCCCCCGGATGGGTTAGCCGAACGCTTCTATGCCCTGCGGCCTGTGGTGGAAACGGGGTGGGAGATGCCCGTGCTGCTGCGATCGCTCCTGTTGGGATCCACGGATGAGGAGGTTTTGGCGGACTGGCAGGCGATCGCCCATCAGCGGGTGGACATCGAAAATCTGAATACAGCGGAACTGGCCGCGGCGGTAGACGGGGTGCGCGACCAGTGGATTCAGCGCGACCCAGATCAGTGGCTGTCCCTGCATCGGTTTTACCCCGGCGTGATTGAGAAGCTGCGGCAAATCCTGGCGGGCGACACCCAGGTCTACATCATCAGCACAAAGGAGGGCCGCTTCATCCAGCAGCTCCTGGCGCGGGAAGAGCTGGCTTTGGCGGAGGACCGCATTTTGGGCAAAGAGGTGAAGCGCCCCAAGGATCAAACCCTGCGTGCCCTGATTCGGCAGTGGGTGGAGGGCGGGGAAACGCCCCCCAGCCTCTGGTTTGTGGAGGATCGCCTGAAGACCCTGCAAATCGTCCAGTCCCACCCCGACCTGGCGGAGGTGCATCTGTTTCTGGCCGCCTGGGGCTACAACACCCAGGCCGATCGCGATCGCGCCCAGGCCGATCCCCGCATCCATCTGCTGACGCTGGAACAGTTTGCCCAGGACTTTGCTCAGCCCGCTAGGTCGTAAACTGCTGGTCAATATTCCCCCGGTTGGGAGCTGCCCATCCCAGGGCCAGGAGTTTTTCCAGGGCGATCGCCTGGGCCAGGGGAATTTGACCATAGCTAAACACGGCGGGCAGGTCAGCAGGCAGTTGGGGGAGCAGCGTCTGCCAGACGTAGGGACTGCCGTAGAGAATCAGCGCTTCGAGCCGCCCTGCCGCCAGGAGTGCCTCCAGCCAGCGCTGGGCGATCGCCACCAGGCCGCTCATATCCTGAAAGGGATTGGCCTGGATGAAGAGCTGGAGCAGCGTTGGCGGCAGCTCCCGGGGCGGCTCCAGAGCAGGGGTTTGGCGGTCTACCCACTGCAGGCAATAGCCCCAGCTTTGGGGGATGCGGACGGCAGGCGTGTGCATCCCCAGAAAGTCGGCCTGCAGTAGGTTTTCCACCAGAATGAGGTTGGTGGCGGGGGGCGCGGCTGGGTCGGAGGGCGATCGCCCCGGTTGCAGTTCCTTCATCGGGGGCGGATGAAGAATGAGGGATTGCTCCAGGATGGTGCGGCACTGGTCAAACGCCTGGGGCCGGGCGACCTGCTTGACCCAGGGCGGGGCGGATTCGCCAATGCCGCGATCGCCCTCTGACCTAACCGTAGCGCTGGCAGTGGCCCTGAGCACCTGCTGCTTGGCCTGCCAGATGCGCGTCAGCGAGGCATGGAGCCTTTCCTGGCTCAGGCGGCCCGTTTGCACAGCGTCACAAATCGCCGCAATGGTTCCCGGTGGATCAACGGGCATGAGAATGATGTCCGCCCCCGCCGCCAGCGCCATGATGGGAGCTTCGTAGGCCCCATAGTGGCGGGTAATTGCCTGCATTACCAAAGCATCTGTGACGATTAACCCGTCAAACCCCAGCTCCTGGCGCAAGAGCTGGGTCAAAATTGCCGGTGAAAGGGTGGCGGGATAGGTGGGATCGAGGGCAGGAATTTGCAGGTGGGCGGTCATCACCGCATTCACCCCCGCCGCAATGGCGGCCCGAAAAGGGGCCAGCTCCACCTGTTCCAGGCGTTGTCGGGAGTGGGGAATCAGGGGCAGATCCAGGTGGGGATCGGTGGCAGTGTCGCCATGCCCCGGAAAGTGCTTTGCCGTGGTCAGCACCCCGTACTGCTGCGCACCCTGGATAAACGCCTCAATGAGCGGGATGACCCCCTCCGGCGTCTCACCAAAGGCCCGCAGGCTGATCACGGGATTGTCAGGGTTGTTGTTGACATCCACAATGGGGGCCAGCAGCCAGTTGAGGCCCACGGCCTGGGCTTCCTGGGCGGTGATTGCCCCCATGACTCTGGCGTGGGCACAGGCCTGGGGTAGGTCAAACGGGGCGATCGCCCCCAATGCCAGGGGCGGCGGCATCCAGGTGGCCCCGGCGAACCGCTGCCCCACCCCCTGCTCCACGTCCGCCGTCACCAGCAGGGGAACCTGGCTCCAGCACTGCATCTGCTGGATACGGATCGCCAGCTCTGCCATGCTGCCACCCAGAAGAATCACCCCCCCCACGCCCAGATCTTCAATCCAGTGGCGGAGCTGGGCGGCAGGGGCTTCCCATTGGGGATAGCGGATTTGGTGATCAAAGAGGTGGCCCGAAGTGCGCACCACCAGCAGTTGCGCCACCTGTTGCTGGAGACTCAGTTGCTCCCAGGGTGGTAGCAAACGGTCGTAGACGGAGTCACTCAATGCCTTCTGCCAGGGTTACAGGTTCTGAGGTTTGGGGCGATCGCCCATTCTGGTTAGAGCTTGACCGGAGCGCTACAGAGCCGCTTTCAGAGCCTCTGCCTTGTCGGTCTTTTCCCAGGTGAAGTCTGGGAGGTCGCGGCCAAAGTGACCATAGGCAGCGGTTTGCCGGTAGATGGGGCGGCGCAGGTTGAGCATGTCGATTAAGCCCTGGGGCCGCAGGTCAAAGTGCTCACGCACCAGGGCGGCGATGGTGGTGTCCGAGATCTGGCCCGTGCCAAAGGTGTTGATGGAGATCGAGGTGGGTTCTGCCACGCCGATGGCATAGGAGACTTGAATTTCGCAGCGATCGGCCAAACCAGCGGCGACGATATTTTTCGCGACATAGCGACCCGCATAGGCAGCCGAGCGATCGACCTTGGAGGGATCTTTGCCGGAGAACGCGCCGCCGCCGTGGCGGGCCATGCCACCGTAGGTATCGACGATGATCTTTCGTCCGGTCAGGCCACAGTCGCCCACCGGGCCACCGATAATGAACTGGCCCGTGGGGTTGATGTGGTACTGGGTGCCTGCATGGAGCCAGTCGTGGGGAAGCACGGGTTTAATCATTTCTTCCATGACGGCTTCGCGGATGTCGCTCTGGGAAATGTGAGGCGCGTGCTGTGTCGAGAGGACAACGGCTTCGACCGCGACGGGAACTTTGTTTTCGTAGCGCAGGGTCACCTGACTTTTGGCGTCAGGGCGTAGCCAGGGCAGGACGTTGTGCTTCCGCAGGTAGGCCTGACGCTCGACGAGGCGATGGGCGTAGTAAATGGGAGCGGGCATGAGGCTGGGGGTTTCATTGGTGGCGTAGCCAAACATCAGGCCCTGGTCTCCGGCTCCCAGGTCTTTGTTTTCGGCCTCATCAACGCCCATGGCGATATCGGAGGACTGTTTACCGATGGCGTTGAGCACCGCACAGGATGCCCCGTCAAAGCCCACCTCTGAGCTGTTGTAGCCAATGTCTAAAATGACGTCGCGGACAATATCTTCGAGATCTACATAGGTGCTGGTGCGCACCTCGCCAGCAATTACGGCCATCCCCGTTTTCACCAGGGTTTCAACGGCAACGCGGGCATGGAGATCTTCCCGAAGAATCGCGTCTAAGACCGCATCAGAGATCTGGTCGGCCATTTTGTCAGGGTGCCCTTCTGACACGGATTCTGACGTAAAGATTCTATATTCGCTCACAACTATCCCTCGCTCACAATCAGAACTGAGCACAAATAACTCAGATATTAATTTAGCGCAATTCTTTCGTCAACACTTCAGACATTTTTCTTGAGGACGGGCCGCCAGGAGGCTGGTGGTTCGGCAGAAATAAACAGGACATATCTAGCACCCATGAAAGATTTCCAGCTTTGAGTTGGAAAAATAATTTCCACAGATAAGTAGAACTGCATTGAAAAACGAAGGTTAGAAAACCGGGGGAGCGCCCCGGTGGGGCGCTCCCCCGGTTTTCTAACATGAATTTAATTGTGCTGACCTACTTAAATTGGCATAAATTGGCGGAATAGAGCTTTGCTGACTTCTTCAGAAGCAATGATCAAATTATCTAAATTGGGATCTATTTTTCTAATTTTTGCTTTTTTTGGCCTATTTTTTTGGCCTATTTTTGGCCTGTTCTACCGTCTATTTGAGTTGTCCTTTTTGAGGCAAATGACTGTGATTTTGCGGTCTTAAGTACATGGTCATCAATAAAGCCAATGGGGTGCGTCCTCCGCCGAGAGCGCAGGTAGATAATCGGCAGGAAGGTTATTCAGCTGCATGACATTGGGGAGAGAGCCGAGAGGGCCGGTATGATTTGTCATCAAGGTTATCTCTGAGACAGACCCGGCAGATGGGTTGTGGTAGCGTCGTCAGAGGGGTGGCCTGGGATGACTGGGTTGCTGCCCCATTGTATTGATTTGTACGCTCTGTCTCCCCGCTGGTAGGAAGCGTTCGTCTGGTATCGCATCGGTCATTCGGGGATCGGTCATACGGCTATCGACAATAGGGCGATCGCCAACTTAGCGATCGCTGGTCAAGGGTATCAGTAATTAAGGAGACAGTATGTATCGGTTCCAGATTCATGCAGCTACCCAACCAGGGGAGCTGATTGCTCTGGTGGGTTCGATTCCTGAAATGGGTTTGTGGAACGAGGCTCAATGCCTCCGGCTCCGTACCAGTGGCGATCGCTATCCCCTCTGGTGGGTTGACCTGGAGCTAGGGGACGCTTCTGGCAAACCGGAGGGTGGCCCTGATGCTGAAACCAAGATTGAATACAAATACATCCGCCTGCACGCCGATGGCCGGGTGGAATGGGAAGCCCTGGGAGGCGCAAACCGCTGGGTGCCTCTGGAGACTGGCCCCCTGCCCAGCACCCTCATCGTTGACGACGGCCAGTTTGGCACCATCCCACCTTATCCCTACGGATACTTTGCTGATCCTGTAATGCCGCCCCCCGCCCCCCAGGGCCAGGATGGGCTGAAGGTGGTGGTCATGGGAAGTTCGGTGGCCCTGGGCTGTAGCGCCTGGCTGCTGCGGGGCTGGGCCTGGCATTTGGGGCAGGCACTCCATAGTAAATATGGCCATCAACTGGTCAATGTGTCCGAGCTGGGGGCTAACGTGGGGCAGGCGATCGCCCGATTTCCCCAGGTGGTTGCCCCTGAGTACCCCGATGTGGTGATCATTGCCCTCTCCTTAGGCAATGAGGGGCTGGCGTTCAGTGCCCCGCAGCAGCAGCGGGCCATCCAGCGGCGCTTTGAGAATGGTCTCAAGCAGTTGGTAAAGATGACACGGGAAATTGGGGCACGCCCAATTTTGGGGGGCGTTTATCCCCACGGCAACTACTCACCCGACCATTACGCCATCTTGCAAGAAACCCATCAGCGCCTGCTGGCCTGGGACGTGCCCGTGCTGGATTGGTTAGCAAGGCTGGCGGATGGCCAGGGGCGGTGGCGGACGGGCCTATCCTTTGATGCTGCCCATCCCAATACCCGAGGCCATCAGCTCATGTATGAGGCCATCAACCTCTCCCTCTTCCAGCTCACCCCAGCCGATGTCAAAGTCCCAACCCCGCCCCAACCCCCAGAGGAACTGGTGATTTACCAAGATACCTGGGGGTTTCGCATCGGTTTTCGCAAAGCCGACCACAGCCTGTCTATCACCAACGCCACCTCCCATCCCTACACCCTCATGCCCGACTGGCGGGAGCTGCAAACGGCGGTGCAGGCAGCCCAGATCCCGGCAGGGTTGTATTTAGCTGAAGCATCGGCATCAGCGGCAGCATTGGGGACAAAGGCGCTATCTTCCCTATTTGTTGGGGAGGATGGCACGATGCAAACCTGCCTCACCATCCCTCCCCGTACTGAGCTGACCTTTTATCCAGCCTTTCATTTCTTTGCCCCCCAGCGCTCCCAGATCCTTTTCTATGACGGGCATCTGGCCATTTTGCGGGTGGGCGATCGCCCCAGTATGGTAGACCAGTCGCGCCGCCTCTATGTGATGAACGACTCGGATCACGAATACAACATCCAGCCCATGTGGAAGGAAGTGCGGGCCGCCCTGAAGGCCATGCCGCCGGGGGTGTACGAAGACCCCGACCACCCCGATGCCCCCTTCCGCACCATGATGATTGGGGAGGATGGGCTAGAAAGCCGCGTCAAAGCCCCCGCCCAATCGGCCATAGCACTGGACTACAAATGCCCTTTGTCGGAGGTGAGCCGGGTGGCCATCATTCCCCTGGGCGATCGCTGTGCGGCGCGAATGCTGCTGTACAAGATGGAGTATGACGGCCCTGCCTACCCGTTTGACCTGACGCGAACCACTAACCTGGCGGATGTGGCCGACATGATTCAAAGCGAATTCTACGATATGTGGAATCCGGCCTACCTCCACTACAACCACGACGCCCGCCGCATCTACCACAGTAAATGGACGGGCCTATCCTTTGCCCACGAGGTGGAAGAAGGCGAGGACCCCGTGCATGACATGTCCCCCGTTCATGAACGGATGCGTAGCCGCTACACCGCCCGCTCCCAGCGCTTTTGGTACACTTTGCAAAAGTGCGATAAAGCCCTGTTTATCCGTACGGGGTTGTGCGATCGCGGCACGGTAATCGACCTGATTCACAAGCTCGAAACCAAGTGCCCCGGCAAGCCATTTCGGCTGTTGCTCATCTCCCCCCAACCCTCCGATGAGTTTGCCCACCTGCCCAAGGTGCTGCACTATAACCTGGAGTTTAACCCCGATCGCATGTACGAAGATTTGGGCCACTGGCTGGACTGCACCGAGGTGATGCGGAGCATCCTCAACTCCCTGGGCGTATCCAGCAAGAACCTTTTCTGGTGTCCCCCCAACCTCCCCAAGGGTTAAAAAATTTTTGTCTTAGGAGATTTCTGGGAGGATTTATTTGGCCGAGTTCTTTTTAAGGACGCGAATTTAATAAGGTGAAATTTTGGGAGCATGGCATTGCCATGCCCCCACGGGGGTATGATTTACAATGCCATGCCCCTACGGGGGTATGATTTACAGATTATTTAAAGAAAAACGGTATTAGTCCAGAATGTTTTTCAAAGTTGATAGGAATTCCTGTTCAAGGTAAGGCTTGGTGAAATAGGCGTTAGCCCCCAACTGCATGGCCAGCCAGCGGTGTTTGTCGTTGCTGCGCGAGGTCAGCATGATGACTGGAATTTTGGCGAGCAGCGGATCCTGGCGGCGATAGCTGAGAAATTCAAACCCGTTCATGTTAGGCATTTCAATATCACACACCACCAGGTTGATGGGCAACGTGCTTTGCTGCAGGCGATCGATGGCTTCCTGTCCATCGCGGGCCTGTACCACCCGGAAGCCCGACTTTTCCAGGGAAAGGGCCAGGGTGCGGCGCAGGGCGATCGCGTCATCCACAACCAGGATGGTTGGAGCCTGGGCAATGCGCGTTGCCCCCAGGGGAGGATGATGGCCGGGGCGATCGCTCCGAACGAGGGGCTGAAGTCGGGGCGCGTGGGTCGGAAATGCCGTTTCGGCCCGCTCCAGGTTGAGGGCCAGCAGCGCCAAGCCATCAATCACCGGGATGAGGTTGCCATCCCCCAAAATCGTGCAGCCGTAGGTGTAGCTGGGGGCTTTCAAAATAGAGCCAAAGGGCTTAATCACCAGTTCCTGCTCGTTGACCAGACGATCGACCTCCACGGCACACACCTGCCCATCCCGACGCAAGATCAACAGGGGCGGCGACCAGTTCTTGGGGTAGGGGCTGGGAGCCAGCGCTTTGCTGGGTGGCGTATCGGGCACCAGACAGTTGTACTCCAACAAATCTACCAGCCGGTAGATGGGGATCATCTGTTTTTGCCAGTTGAAAAACCGCTGTCCCCCTACCTGTTTTAATTGGTCAAGGTGGGGGGTTAAGACTTCCTCAATGCTGTCTGCCGGTAGGGCGATGGGAACGGTGTTCACCAGGCAGATAATCAGCTTCACGATGGTCAGCGTCAGGGGCAGATAGAGGGTAAACGTGGTACCCTGCCCCACCGCTGAGGAGACGGTAATGGTGCCTTTAATCGCTTTCAACTGCGACTGCACCACATCCAGACCGATGCCCCGTCCTGATAGCTCGCTCACCTGGCGGGCGGTGGAAAATCCCGGCTCAAAGATGAATCCCAACAGATCTGCAGGCATCATTCCCGCTAGCTCTGCGGCAGTTACCCACCCCATTTCCAGCGCCCGCTGGCGAATGTGATCCAGATTCAAGCCCTGGCCATCATCTTTGACTTCAATGACCGTTTGATTGCCCTTGTGGTAGGCCCGAATTTCGATTTGCCCCTTTTTAGGTTTGCCGAGCCGCTGGCGTACGGCCTGCGGTTCAATCCCGTGGTCAAAGGCGTTGCGAAGCAAATGCAGCAGCGGATCGTACAGCTTTTCGAGGATAGCTTTGTCCACCAGAACGCCAGCCCCCAGGAGCTTGAGTTCGACGGGCTTGTGATAGGTCGTTGACAGATCGCGGAGAATCCTGGGGAAGCGATTCAAAATCTCACCCATGGGCAACATGCGCGCCCAAATCAGCTCATCTCGCAACCGGGTGAGCATGTGGCGCTGTTTTTCCAGGGCCTGGTCAGACTGCTGGGCAAACAGGGTGACATCATCGACCGCTTCCTCAAGCTGGACAATATCCTCTAGAATCTCTTGAAGCTGGGAGTGGATGACCCCGTACCGATCCATTTCCAGCGGATCAAAATCGCCCACGGCAAAGTCAACCGCCTCGAAACGGGCTGCCGAACCATTCCTCAGTACTGGATCTGGG
>JAYKGU010000029.1:0-45974 GCA_035285585.1 Synechococcales cyanobacterium | reverse complement strand
TTTTTTGCCCACCAAGCCGCCTAATCGCCATGCTGGATCTACTGCTCGACCCGCTCCAGTACAGCTTTATGCAGCGATCGCTCCTGGTGGCGGTCACCGTAGGCATCATCTGCTCGGTCGTGGGCAGCTACCTGATGGTGCAGCGCCTCGCCCTGTTGGGAGACGCCATCAGCCATTCCCTCTTGCCGGGGCTGGCGATCGCCTTTCTGCTGGGGATTAATATCTACGTAGGGGCATTCATCGCCGGGGTGATCAGCACCGTTTTGATTAGCTGGATTCATCGGCGATCGCCCATCAAAGAAGACGCGGCCATGGGCATTGTGTTTTCCGCTTTCTTCGCCCTGGGCATCACCCTGATCACCGTCGTTCAAAAGGATAACAAGATTGACCTCAACCACTTCTTGTTTGGCAACATTCTGGGGGTCACGGCGGGGGAAGTGCGGGACACGGCCATCATTGCGGTGCTGGTGCTGCTGGGAGTGGTGCTGTTCTACAAGGAGCTGCTGTTTTACAGCTTTGATCCCCTGGGTGCCCAGGCCGCTGGTTTGCCCATCAATTTTTTGAGTTCGGGGCTGATGGTGCTCATTGCCCTGACGGTGGTGGCCAGCCTCAAGGCCGTGGGCGTGATTCTCGTGCTGGCGCTGCTGATTACCCCCAGCGCTACTGCCTATCTGCTGGTATCGCGGCTGCACCAGGTGATGCTGCTGGGGGCGGGCATCGGCGTTTTTGCCAGCGTCAGCGGCATGTACCTCAGCTATTTCATCAACCTGCCTTCTGGGCCTGCCATTGTGCTGGTGGCCTTTGCGCTATTCTTCCTGGCCTTCCTCTTCAGTCCTCGACATGGGGTGCTGACCCAAAGGAAAAGGAAGGCTTTGGATTGAAAGTTTTGCAGCTGGGCGGTAGGCGGGGTATCCGCAGATGACGCAGATGACGCAGATTCGCTCGTTCCAATGCTCTGTGGTGGAATGCTGTTCAGAGGCTCCCTTTCTGAACGAGTGGCGAAGCTATTTCATTTTTGTTCCTGGGTATCCATTGAAGCCGGGAAATCCTGGTTAGATAGGGAGCCAGAATCCAGGAGTCAGAATTCAGGAGGGAGCTGAATTCTGGCTCCTGACTCCTGAGTTCTATTCTCGGCACATTGAGTCAGGGGAATTTTGAGGATAAACTCCGTGCCCTGGCCCAACTCGGAGATGCACTCAATGGAACCACCGTGTAGCTCGGTGATGATTTGATAGCTGACGGCCAGCCCCAGTCCCAGCCCCTGACCCACGGAGCGGGTGGTGAAGAAGGGATTGAAGAGATGCGATCGCACCTCTTCAGGAATGCCGGGGCCATTATCGGCAATCGAGATCAAAATATGCTCTTCTGCCGCCAAATCTCTCATCTCCAAATCCCTCGCCATCGATCCCCCGGATCCGGGCTTTCCAGGCACCAGTTGCGTGCGAATCCGAATTTGCCGACCATCTGGGTAGTTATTGCAGGGACAGTGGTTACAGTCTTCCAAAGCCCGAATGGCATTGGTTAACAGGTGCATGAAAACCTGGTTGAGCTGTCCGGCATAGCATTCAACCCGGGGCAGGGAACCGTACTCCTTGAGGATGCGAATTTCTTCGGCCTTTCCCTGGTTCTGTATCTGGCTCTGCAACATCATGAGGGTGCTGTCAATGCCAGCGTGAATATCCACTACCTTGAGCGGTGAACCCTCAAGCTGGGCAAAGGTGCGCAGGGATTTAACGATTTCATGAATTCTTTCAGAACCCACCTGCATGGAGTCGAGCAGCTTGGGCAGATCCTCCTTAAGAAAATCCAGGTCAACATTGGCGATCGCCTTTTGGATGGTTGGATCGGTAGAGTCTGGGTGTTGTTGGCAGAGTTCAACTAGCTTCAGCAGATCGTCAACATAGCCGCGGGCGTATTCCAGATTGCTGTAAATAAACGTTACTGGATTATTGATTTCGTGGGCCACTCCGGCCACCAGTTGCCCCAGTCCTGACATCTTTTCTGCATGGATGAGGCGGGCCTGGGTTTGCCTGAGATGGGTGAGGGTTGCCGTTAATTCGGCGGTGCGGGCAGCCACCCGCTGCTCTAGCTCCACATTGCTGGCTTCCAGCGCCAAAAAAGAGTCCTGCAGCTTTGCGGCCATCTGGTTAAACGCGTGGGCCAGGGTTTCAATTTCCTCAATGCCTCTGACCATGACCCGCTGGTTGAGCTGGTGATTGGCTTCATCAGGGTTAGTGGCCTGGGCGATCGCCCAACTAGCCTGACTTAACCGCAAAACTGGCTCGGCAATCCACCGCGAGGTCACCAGGCCCAAACCGATGGCCGCCGCCAGGGCCGCCAGACAGAGCGCTATTGTGATGCGGGTATTGGCCTGAATTTGCCCCATAAAGGCTGATTCGGGTACCGCCATCACCACCAGCCAATCAAGGCCACCCTCATCGCGCCAGGGAATGACCTTAACAAACTGGCGATCGCCCCCATGCTTAAGGGTAATGGCTTCCTGTTGAACCGCGTCAAAGCTGCCAAAGGTAGACTGCACATGCTGGGCCACCGCCCGACTCAGGGCATCATCACTGGCCAAAACGTTCACCAGCTCCAGAGTTCCGTCGTCTTTTTGCGTGAACAAATCCATCGGGTGGGAATTAGCAACCAGGTTGCCGTTGCGCTCGATGATAAAAAGCCGCCCCTGCGGACTGGGGTTGAGCGCTGCCAGGAAACTGCTAATGTGGGACAACACCAGATCGGCATTCATGACCCCCAGCAGGCTGCCGTCCGGCGCGTAAACAGGTTGGGTGATGCCCGCCGCCACATAGATCGGTTCAACATCTTCAATCGCCAGCGACCAGATCGATTTGCCTGCTGTAACGGTTTGCGGATACCAATATTCCTCTTTCGGGAAGTATTCGTAGTGATAGATGGCTTCGATGCGGTTGCCGTTGGCGTCAACGGTGTAGGAAACGCTTTTCCCATTACTTGCAGTTTGATCCACCACGACGCCCTGCCCGTCCAGCCAGTCGCCCGCACCAACGTACTCCCCTGTTTCCAGGGCAAAGCCAAAATAGCTACCCGGAGAATAAATCTGTGCCTGTTGCCAGAAGTGCAGGCTGAGCGCCTCAAAGTTTTGAGCGTCAATGATCCCCCGCTCGACCAGATGGACGTTCATGCGGTTAATTTCACTGGGGACGGACAGGTAATTGTCAAGGTGCTGGCTCACCATCTGGCCAGTGGTGGCCATTAGTTGATCCATCAAATCTGCCACCGCCTTTTGCCCATTACGGATAGACAGATAGCCAATTAGACCCACCGCCAGCGACACCTGGAGAACAAACGGCACCACCAGTACCCACCGCAAGGGTGCAGCCGGAAGACGATTCAGGCACAACCCACCGCTGGCGAGGGGTGGGCGATCGCCTGACTCAGGGCCGTGCAGGTCAGGGCTGTTGGAATCAAAGCTGAAAGGTTGGCGGGGTTGCAGTCGCACGAAGTAGAATCCCTATAGACAAAAATGCCTCTACAGTTCAGGTTGCCCCAACGCCTACTTAAATTAGCGAATGAATAACGATACCGTAAACAGTGCGTTTACGATTACGGCTGGGCGGATGAGTCAGCCTCTTGCCCCAGGAGTTCCAACACCTTTTGGCGGGCCAGCTCCCCATTGCGGCGATACCGGACGGCGCGATCGCGAGCGGTTTCCACCTGCTCATCCGGCCCAGACACCTGGGTCATCAGGGCGGCGGCGCGCTGCCACTGTTCAGCAATTTTTGCCCATTCCTGGGCGGTGCGGGCCGTACTTTCCGCCTGTAGCGTTGTCTCAGCCAACCGTTCAGCGGCGACAAAAGGATCGGACTCGTCCCCAGGTAGATTTCCTGGCGCATCTTGGGGAGGGTGCTCCCCTTGCGGCTCAGCCACAGGCCGTTCAGGGGGCAAGCTTTCTGGAGGGGCCACATCGAGGGGTGGGGTAGACGGGCGATCGCCAGCCAGCGGCTCGGTTGGCGGCGGTTCAGGGCTGGCAGACCTGTCTCCCTGGGAGACTGGAGGCCCATCGCCAGCGGCATCGGTCGGATTGCTGGTGGGCGCATCAGTAGATGCATCAGTGGATGCATCAGTGGATGCATCAGTGGGATCACTGGTGGGCGCACCGGTTGAGGAACCCGGCGGATTGGGAGCGAACAGGAATCGGGTGTAGAGAAACCAGCCTGCCCCCCCCAGGACGGCAAACCCCAGGGCGGCGATCGCCAGCTTCAGCGCCAAACCCGCTGGCGGTTGATCAATGGTGGCGACGACGGGTTCGACCGGCTCCACCCCCTCCAGGGTGGGCGGCACCGGGTCGGCAAAGGGAGCAAATCCCGACGCTTCCGCCCCCCCCCGATCGAGGAGGGACGCGGCGGACGGTTTCCCCCTGGGCGGCTCGGTCACCGGAACGCCCACCCGCCCCAGGGGCCGGGACGAGGTGCCGTTTGACCGGGAAGCTGCTGCCCGCTGTTCCGGTACGGCTGCTCCCTCCGCCAGAGATACGATGGCTCCTGCGGTCGCAGGGGCGTTGCTGCTCGATTTAGCAGAGTTACGGTAGTAGCGCTGATAGCCGTAGATTCGGCTGGTGTAAGCTCGCACCCCATTGGCCACCATACCCAGCAGGGTTCCAGGAGCTAGCTTCAGCTCCTCCAGGGCGCGGCCCAGGGCGGCGCGTTCCGTTTTGCCCAACCCTACTACCATGATCAGGCCATCGGTATAGGCCGCCAGCAGGCTGCTATCGGCAAAGCCAATCACGCAGGGAGTGTCATAAACCACCAGGTCGAACTGGCCCTGCAGCTGTTCCATCACCGTCTGCATCCGCTGGGAGGACAGTAGCTTCACTGGATCGGCGGGCGGCGGGCCAGCGGTGAGCACCCACAGGTTTTCATCCAGGGAGGAGCGCTGGATGGCGTCTTCAACCCGCAGGTCCTGTAAAACCACGGTGCTTAACCCCCGCACGTTTTGCAGATGCAGGCGACTGTGGTGTTTTGGTGCTCGCAAATCCGCATCCACCAGCAGCACCCGCTGCCCCATGACGGCAGCCGCCTTGGCCAGATAAAGGGAGGTCACCGACTTGCCTTCCTCCGGGATCGCTGAGCTGATCACCAGGGAGCGGAGCGGCGTTTCAGCCCCCAAAAAGCGCACATTGGTATAAAAAGAGCGGAATGCCTCCAGGAACAGGGCCGTATGGACACTGGTGGGGGGCTGCTGGGGAGTATCCGTATTGCCAAAGGGAATGGAGCCGTTGCGGTCAAACTGCTGCGATCGCTGCAATAATCCAGTTTGCTCAGGCAGGTTGGGCAGGTAGGGAATGGTACCCAACAGCGGCAGGGGGCTGGCGGTTTTCAGGTCTTCAGGGGAGTGAAACACCTGATCGAGCTTTTCGGCCATCAAGGCTACGGCAATACCCAGCAGAAGTCCGGCGATCGCCCCCAGGGTGAGGTTGCGGGGCACGTTTGGGGAAATGGGCCGACTGCCGGTGGTGGGGTCGGCCAGCAGTTGCCAGGGAACCGCCTGCTGGGCAGCGTCAATTTGCAGCGACTCACGGGTTTCCAGAAAGCGGTTGAGGCTTTCGGTGGCCAGGGTGAGCTGCCGCTGGAGTTCCCCATATTCGCGGGTCAGGGTGGGCAGCAGGGCAAACTCTTGCCGCAAATCCTGCTCCACCTGGGCCAGGGTTTGGCTGCGGGCCTGGAGCATCTGCACCTGGTTGGCCGCCTCAATGAGCTGACGGCTCAGGTCGATGGTGGTGGGAGTGAGGTTGCCGTCTACCGGGTCGCGGGCGCGCAGGGCGAGGCGATCGCCCAAAATTTTTGCCGCCTCCGCCTCCAGCAGGGGCAGAACATTGTCCCGCCGCTCTCGCAGGGCAGCAATCTGGGGGGTAGTGGGCTGGTAGCGGGCCGATTCCAGGGCAATTTGCGCCTCCAGCTCCTGAATCTGGTTGAGCAGAGCCTGGTAGCGGCTGGATTCGCTGAGGGCGGTGGCGGCCAGGGCCTCCTCTGGGGTGGTGGCCAGCTGGGCCTGGAGCGACTGAAAGAGCGATCGCGCCTGGGAAAGCTGGGTTTGCAGGGTTTGCCGCTGCTCTTCCACCGAGCTGATCAGCGTGGATAATTCTGCCCCCCGCGTTTCGGGATTGAGCAAACCATACTGCTGGCGAAAGCGCTCCAGTTGCCCCTGCAGGCTGTCCACCTCTGCCTGCAGGTCGGGCAGTTGCTCTTCTACAAAGCGAATCCCCTGCTGCAGGTTGGCCTGCCGCTGCTCGAAGCTGTAGTCCAAAACCTGCTGGGCCACCGCCTCCAGCACCGCCTGAATTTTTTGCGGATCGGAGTCTTCGTAGCTGATTTCCAGCACCTTGGTGTCATCCAGACGGGCGATCGCCAGGTTTTCTGCCAGATACTCGCCGCTCAGGTCGGGATAGGCATCCTTCAGCCCCTGGGCCACTGGCTCCAGCAGTGCCGGACTCTGCAGCACTTCCATGTGGGTTTCGTAATCCACCGTGGGCTGGGCCTGGGGCGGATCCTCTTCAACATCTGGCTGGGGACGATTGGGGGCATTTACCGTATCCACCAGCACCCGAAAATTTCCCCGGTAGAGGGCAGTGCGCGTGAGCGTCCAGCCCCAAATAGCTGCCGTAACCGTGACGGCAACCCCCCCAATAAGTACCTTGCGCCGCTGTAGGATTTGCACCAGGCTGGCGAGATCGATGGGATTGCCGTCAGGACGCCAGGAAGCCTCTGCCGCTGTGGGAGCAGAGGATGGATAAATGGACGGCTGAAATGGCTGATTGGCTGGTGCTGGCATCTTGACCCTTGACATGCGTTCGTTCAGCCCCGCAGCGCAGGCAGCGGCTACGGGAGACAGCGATCGCCCTGAATCAACAAGGCTCCTTCTACCATTTACAGCCGACCCACCTGAAACCCGCACAATTGCGCGTCGACTTGCCAGGTCTTGACTTGACAATTTCTGGCACAAAGGTTAACAGGTGACGCAGTGCCATCAAGGCGCTAAAACACGGTTCCGTCACTCTCAATCTGAATAGGCGGAAGGCCACCGGGGCGAAGGCTGGCGGCAATGCGGCGTCCGGCACTCCAGGTGCCCCCTTCCAGCACTTTTGCCAGGGGCAGTTGGGCAGCGGTCAGCCCCAACCGGCGGCGCATGGCCTCCGCCACCTGATCCAGCAGGGCCACGGTCAGCGCCCGCCATTCCACAATCACCTCCGACCCTGGGGCATGACGATGCTGGGTAACGGCGGGGTGTTTGGGTTGGAGCAGCCCCAGATCGAGCAGCAGCCCCCCATTACGATACTCCGGCAGTCCGGTCAGGTGGTTAATGTCGAGGATGGTGAGGCCCAGAGCCTGCAACGGTTCCAGCAGGGAATAGGTGAGCCACTGGGACAGCTTGTGGAAGGGGACCAGATCGCTGCCGGGATGGGTCTGGGGCAGGGCCGGATGGGGCCACACGTCCCCCAAATTAGTGTGGTTGAGGGTGATGCGCCCCGGCCAGATGTCGCTGAGGCCATCGAGAACCACCTGGAGAACGGCGGTGGCAGCGATCGCCCCAGCCTCGGCCTGCCCCTGCAGATAATCTACCAGATGCCCCGGACGAGCAGGCTGCCCAAAGTAGTCGGGATGCGCTGCCAAAACCTGGCCCAGTTGCTGCAGCAACCCCACGCGCCCCGACAAACCCACCAGGGGGTTGGTCTCGCTAACCTGAAAGGCATCAGTCAGCGCCTCCGGGGTAACGGCCTGCAACCCTACCGCATCCGCCTGGAGGGGATGGGCTGGGTCGCTGGACAGCCCGCCCTGGCAAAACCAGTGAAAGCTGGCGATCGCCAACCCCTCCGATCGCTGCAGCACCCTGCCACTTTCCGGTTCAACATAGCGCCAGGTCGGTCCTGCTCCGGCATCCAGGAGCACACTGGTAACGGCCAGATCGACCCGTGCCCGTGCCTGCTCCAGGGGGGAAAGGCCAGCATCATCCAAAAGGCGCAGGCGCTGGGGATCACCGATTTCAAAATGCCGCCAGCGGCTGTGGAAGGGAACATCCCCGCTAGGGTACTGCTCGCGCATGACCTGGATGACATAGTCGGCCACCACATCGAGCCGCTCCAGGTCACACTGAAAATGAGTCAGGCTGCCGTCGAGGGCCAGCTTCAGAAGGGTAGAGCAGCGATCGCGAATGCCCTGGGGAGAGCGGAGGTAGGCGATCGCCGCTTCCAGCGAGGGAGACTGGGAAGAATCAACTGGAGTCACAGGCTGAAATCAATTGCGCCAGGCGTCCCACCGCTGAAAAGGGCTAGGAGTGTCGCTCCCGTGGGCAGAACCGTCGCCCCAACAAAATCCGGTTGTAGACGGAAATACAGAGAGCGGGAACCAGCAAGGCGAGGGACATGATCAGAATAGACTGAAAATCCATAGTCAATGCACCAATTGCAGATAAATCTGACAGGTTGCTTCGCAGCGTTCGCATACTTCAATTGTGCCTGGGGCAACCCTGATGCAGAACAGGAGAAGCACGGGCAGGCATGGGGAATAAACTATTGATGTGTAGAGTGTACGCCACCCAGTCTCAGAGTATCTGCTCATCCTTAACAAAAGATGAACAACAAAATGTGAACAACCAACCCCAATTTGCCAAACCCCACCCCTCCCACGCTCTCATGCCCATCAGGCACAATCCCTGCCCTCTACCTCCTACCTTCTGCCCTCTACCTCCTACCTCCTACCTTCTGCCCTCTACCTCCCACCTCCCACCTCCCACCTCCTACCTCCTACCTCCTACCTTCTGCCTTCTACCTTCTGCCCTCTGCCTTCTACCTTCTGCCCTCTGCCTTCTGCCTTCTGCCTTCTGCCTTCTACCTTCTACCTTCTGCCCTCTGCCTTCTGCCTTCTACCTCCTACCTTCTGCCTTTCACTTTGAACACCTCCCCTACCTCCCCAACCCCTTCCCCGACAGCTGGCTATGGTCTTGCCATCCACACCACTACCCCCCAACTGGGGCTGGCGATCGCCAACCATGACGGTCTGATCCGCAGCCAAACCTGGGATCTGGGGCGAGCCATGTCTACCCACCTCCACCTTTACCTGACGGAATTTCTCCAGCCACAGACCTGGGCCGATCTGGCCTTCATCGCCGTGGCCAGAGGACCGGGAGGTTTTACCGGCACGCGGCTGGGGGTGGTCACCGCCCGCATTCTGGCCCAGCAGCTCAACTGTCCCCTGTTTGCCGTTTCCACATTGGCGGCGATCGCCTGGTCAGCCGCCCCAACCGCTCCAGCTTCCGACATTGCAGTAGAGATGCCCGCCCGTCGGGGAGACGTGTTTGCCGCCATTTATTCCCTATCGGTGAATCAATCTGCCAATGCAACCTCCGACCTACCGATAAAATCCGTCCTGGCGGATACGGTGCTCGCCGCTGAAGCCTGGCAGCAGACCTTAGCAGCCCACCCCCAGCCCTACCATCGGGTCATTGCCGAGGGTGGGTTGGGGCATACCGCTCCACATCTGCTGGAACTGGCCCTATTTGACTGGCAGCGGGGCGATCGCCCCCACTGGTCGGCAGCCCTTCCCTACTACGGGCAAAGCCCGGTCTAAGAATCCAAATTGCGGGGGTCGAGGGCATCCCGCAGGCCATCCCCCAGCAGGTTAAACGATAGGACGGTAATCACAATCAGCAGCGCAGGCGACCAGACCAGCCAGGGCTGAAGCACCAGGATGGACGCGTTCGTTGCCAGGGAGAGCATATTGCCCCAGGAGGCGTCGGGCTGCTGAATGCCCAATCCAATGAAGCTGAGCACCGCCTCCGCCACAATAAAGCTAGGAATGGCAAGGGTCGCAGCAATAATAATGTAGGTAGCCGTTTGGGGCAAGACGTGGCGAATGATGATGTAGATGGGCCGACCTCCCATCGCCTGGGCCGCCTGCACAAAGGCCCGTTGCTTAATAGAGAGCACCTGTCCCCGAATCACCCGCGCCAGCCCCGCCCAGCTCACAAATGAGGTAATCAGCACAATGAGAATAAACCGCTGGGAGCTGGTTAACCCCGCTGGCAGCACGCCCCCCAGGGTAATCAGCAGGTAAATCGTGGGGATGGTCATCAGCACTTCGACGACGCGCATCAGTATGGCGTCGGTTGCCCCGGCAAAATAGCCCGACAACCCGCCGACCAGCAGCCCCAGGGGAAAGGAAATCAACACTCCCACCAGCCCAACGCTGAGGCTAACCCGGCTGCCATAGACCAGACGACTGAACTGGTCACGGGCCTGCTCATCAGTGCCCAGCAGGTTGAGCTTGCCCTCGCCCAGGGTGCCCATGAGGTGGAGGTTGCCAGGAATGCCAGGGAGGAGTTCCACCTCTTCGAACCCAGGGTCTGTAAGGGATAGGCGGGTGGGCAGCGGCAGGCGGAGCTGCAGGAACCGATACTCATCACCCCGCACAAAGAGGCGAATGGGGGAAGGCTGGCTGTAGTCCACAATGAGCTGGCGATCGCCCGTTTCCAGCTCCACCGGCCCCTGGGTGGTGGGGTAGACGTGTGGCCCAATCAACTCACCCTGGGGCGATCGCCAGTAGATTTGCGTGGGCGGCAACAGGGAGCCATCGGTTTGGGAGGTCAGGGGGTCGTAGGGAGCCACCAGTTCGGCGGCGATCGCCACCAGATAGAGCACCAGCAGGATGGCCCCACCTATCTGGGCCAGGGAATTCTTGCGGAGAGTCTGCCACCAGTCCATAGGGTTTCAGAAATTGTAGAAGTCGCGTATTCCCTCGATATTACCGTGATCCCACAACAGGGTGCTGGCTGGGGGCGAAACCTGTAGGGGGGCTTGGCCAAACGTCCCTGGGGCGAGGGGGGCGATCGCGTGCCAGAATTGAAAGCACAATTGCACCCGGGCATCAGGTCTTGTAGGGGCAAATGGCCATTTGCCCTGGCCTAAAGATAAGCCAAAGGAAGGGACGCCGTGGCTGAGGATGTCATTCGAGTATTACTGGTGGACGACCAGGCAATTCTGCGACAGGGCCTGAAAACCCTGCTGGAACTGGAGCCTGACCTGCGTATTGTGGGCGATGCCGAGAATGGCCAGGTGGCCCTGGAAAAGGTGGGCCTCCTCCAACCCGACGTGGTGCTGATGGACGTGCGCATGCCGGTAATGGACGGGGTGGCAGCTACGCGGGAAATCCACCGCCAGTTTCCCCACATTAAAGTACTGGTGCTGACTACCTTCGATGATGACGATTATGTGACGGCAGCCCTGCGGCAGGGGGCGGTGGGCTACCTGCTGAAGGACACCCCCTCCGAAGAACTATCTAACGCCATTCGCTCGGTGCACCGGGGCTACACCCACTTTGGGCCGGGAATTTTCCAGAAGATGATGGCCCAGTTCACTGCCCCCGCCCCGTCCACAGTGGACGAGGAGATAGTGCCCCCTGGTTTCACCGATCTGACGCCCCGCGAGAAGCAGGTGCTGCGCCTGATCGCCCAGGGGGCCAGTAACCGGGAAATCGCCCGCACCCTCTACATTTCAGAGGGAACGGTGAAAAACCATGTGACCAACATTCTGGGGCGGCTGAATTTGCGCGATCGCACCCAGGCCGCCATTCTGGCCCACTCTCTCCTGCCGCTGCTCACAGACACGGGCGAATGAGGCCCAATTTTTCTTACTGTTGGATTGAAGTCGCCCAATCATTGGCCCAGTGGAGGTTGCGCTGCACGTCCTCCGGCGTCTTCGCCTCGGAGTAGAGTCGCAGCACAGGTTCGGTGCCGCTAAAGCGGATCAGCAGCCAGCTTTCGTCGGCCAGCTCGAACTTGTAGCCATCCACCGTGAGGCATGCGGTGACCGCCTGACCCGCCACCTCCTTGGGAGCATTCGTCTCCAGCTCATGGAGCAGGCGCGATCGCACCTCCATGCTGGCCAGGGGCAGGTCAATGCGGTCGTAGTGGGAGGTGTAGCCGGTTTTCTCCTGGAGGTCGCGGTACAGCTCGCTCAGGTCTTTCCCGGACTGCACCACCGCCTCCAGCACATAGAGGGCCGAGAGCAGGGCGTCCCGTTCGGGGATGTGGTGGCCGTAGCCGATGCCGCCGGACTCTTCGCCCCCCAGCAGGACGGAGGAGGCCAGCATGCGATCGGCGATGTACTTGTAGCCAATGGGGGTCTGGTGGACGGGCAGGTTGTACAGGGCCGCCACCTTGGGAAACAGGTTGGAGCCGCTGATGGTTTTCACCAACTCCCCCGTATAGCCCCGGCGCACCGCCAGGTGTTCAATCAAAATGGGGATCAGCACCTGGGAGTTGAGGAAGTTGCCGTCCCGGTCGGTGGCCGCCACCCGGTCGCTGTCGCCATCGAACACAATGCCCACCTTAAGTTCGTCAGACAAATAGGTCTTGACCTGCTCCATCAGCTTGCCCAGGTAGCGGGGCAGGGGTTCTGGCGCACCGCCCTCAAACAAAGGGTCGCGATCGCCATTAATTTCCTGAATCGGCACCCCCAGAATTCTCTCAAATCCGCTAGCGGCGGCCCCGTGCATCACATCGGCAAAGATAGTGAGGGTACCGGAGGCGATCGCCTCCTGAATCGCGGCAATGTCTACCATGCCCTGAAGCGTCCGGCAGTAGTCGGCCCAGGGGTCAAACAGGGTCAGGGAACCGGGGGAGGCAGCGGGGATTTCGAAGTCAGGGTCTTCCAGAAAGCCCTCAATCTTCTGCGTGACTTCCGGCGACACCGAGCCGCCAAAGCCCCCCTTTACCTTCAGGCCAGAATAGCTGCCCGGATTGTGGCTGGCGGTGATCACCACAGCCCCCAGGGCGTTTTTCTGTTTGGCCGCCAGGCTGAAGGCTGGGGTGGGGGCGTAGCTGTCAGAGAGCAGCACATCGAACCCCGCTGCCTGAATGCTCTCTGCCGCTACGCTGGCAAAGTCTTCCGACATAAACCGCCGATCATAGCCAACAATGACGGTGCGGCCATCGGTGCTGGAGCGGTAGGTGCGCTGTAGGGCGATCGCTGCCAGGGGAGCCACCAGGGCCACCCGCTCATAGGTGAAATCGGCGGCGATCAGTCCACGCCAGCCATCGGTACCGAATTTAATGGGCTTATTGATAAAAGCTGCGGGAGAAAGTTTACCTGCCATAGGGATTGCCTTAGAAATTAACAATGGGAACTCGACCAGGCAGCGCGGATGATTAAAGATTTCGCACGTGGCCCTGCGAGACGTTGAATTTATTTCACGAGGGTCTGCCCATGGCTGACCGGGCAGACCGCTTTTAGTGTATCTGCCTGACTTCCTAAGCCGCCAGATGCGTTTGAGAGAATTGATTCCGGCTTCTTGTTTAGCGCTATGCCCCTGGGAAATTTATGCATCTGGTCGGCAATCAGTAGGTAGCCATAAATGAACGAAGCTATGATGGGGTGCGCCCCGGCGGGAGGCTTATCCCACCTGCTTTATTTATGTTCAGCCACTTACTCAAACATCCGCAAAAATATCACTTGATCCGGTCAGTGATGGGGCGATCGCCCCTCAAAATAGTCCAACGTCCGAGCTGTCTATGCCAGGATTTACACACTGGGTGCGGCGTCCTGGAGTTCTGGGTGGTGTTATAGGCGTAGCGCACGTAGGTTCTTTATGCTGCAAACGCAAATACGGCTGATGGAAAAGGTTTGGCATCCTTTGCTGGCAGGTGCCCTGGCCCTGCTCATTCAGGTGCCCGTCCAGGCGGCGGAGCAAATCCGCTTTCAGTACGGTCTCCTGGGGCGCACCGTCCAGTTAGCTGACCTGGAGGCTTTTGTGGCAACGGGGGTGCCTGGGGAGTCGGTGCGATCGCTCCTGAGCCGCTTTTCCCCCGAAACCCAGGCCCAGATTCGCGCCGCCCTGGCCGCCCGCTACGAGGTCGATCCGGTGCTGGCCAGCCAGTTCGCCTATACCGCGTCAGGACGGCAACTGCTGACCGAGGCGGGGGATCTGGTGCGCACAGCTTCAGGACAGAATGGCCTCTATGCCCTGCGGGCCGCCCTGGTGCTGGCGGCGGCGGATCCGGAGGGGCTGAGCATTCTCAACTTTTTGCGCCAGTTTCCCACGGATATCCGCATTGACGTGGGGCAGGCCATCCAGCGGGCGGGGGAACTCTCCGATTTTCTGGAAGACACCCAGACCCAAATGGCCTTTCTGGCAGAAGAAACGGCGGCGATCGCCACCACCGACCCCCCGCTGGAATTTCCCATTGACCCAGCCCAGCCCGGAGCGTTCCCGGTGGCCATGCAAACCCTGCAGCTTCACGATGCCCAGCGCGATCGCACCTTTGCCGTAGACCTGTACACCCCAGATACCGCTTCTTTGGAAGATCGACCCGTCAGCTCGGTGATCGTCATCTCCAACGGGTTGGGGGCACGGCGCGATCGCTTTGATGAGGTTGCCCTTCACCTGGCCTCCTACGGCTTTGCGGTGGCCATGCCCGACCATCCGGGGAGCGATCGCCAGCGGCTCCAGGAGTTTTACCAGGGGCTACATGTTGAGAACTTTGATGCGGCGGAGTATGTGAACCGCCCCCGCGACATCACCTTTCTTTTAGACGAACTGGAGCGGCTGGATCAACAGGAGTGGGGCGATCGCCTCGATACGAATCGGGTCGGGATCTTTGGCTATTCCTTTGGGGGAACCACGGCCCTGGCCTTGGGCGGCGCGAGGATGGATGTCTCCCATTTGCAGCAGGACTGTGATACCCGCTCCGCCATTTTCAATATTTCTTTGCTCTACCAGTGTCGGGCGCTGGATCTGGCGGCGGACGGAGTTGATTTGAGCGCCAGCTTCAAGGACGAGCGGGTGCGGGCGGTGTTTGTTTTTGTCCCTTTTGGTCGCAGTCTCTACGGGCCGCAGGGCCTGTCCTCCGTGGATGTGCCCGTGTTTTGGGAGGCCACCAACCAGGACATTCTCACGCCGCTGGTGATTGAGCAACTACCGTCCTTCAACTGGCTGACCACGCCCAATCGCTACCTGGCGGTGGCGGATGGCCTGCCCCATGCCCGTTTGACCTTAGATGTGGTGAACCGGCTCACCAATCAGGCGATCGCCTGGGAAGATATCAAACCCATCACCGAACGCTACCACCAGGTGCTCAGCCTTACTTTCTTCCAGGTCTATGTGGCTGAGAATGAAACCTACCGTCCCTACCTGAGCGCTACCTTTGCCCAAACCTTTGCCGATGCCGCCTACCCCCTGAGGTGGGTGCGTTAGCCTGAACCGCGTTACACTAGCAGTCGGTTCGTGTTCAGTGATGTAACCATGCTTAACATTCTCCAATTGCTTGCCGATGAGCTGTCCCTCAAGCCCTTCCAGGTGCAAAGCGCCCTGGAGCTATTTGCCGAGGGTGCGACCATTCCCTTCATCGCCCGCTACCGCAAGGAACGCACTGGGGAAATGAACGAAGTGCAGTTGCGGGAATTGAGCGATCGCCACACCTACCTCACCGAGCTGCAAGAGCGCAAACAGTCTATCCTCAAGTCCATTGACGAGCAGGGCAAGCTCACGGAAGACCTGCGCCAGAAGATCGAAGCCACCCTCCAGAAGAACGAACTGGAAGACCTTTATTTGCCCTACCGCCCCAAACGCCGCACCCGGGCTACCATGGCGCGAGAACGGGGACTGGAGCCGCTGGCAGCCTTCATCAAAGCACTCAACAGCCCCCAGGCCAAATCCCCATCCCTTATGGCAGAGGCGGCAAAGTATGTGGACGAGGAAAAAGGCGTCAAAAGTGCCGAGGAGGCGCTGAATGGAGCCTCGGATATTCTGGCGGAGGAGGTGGCAGACACCGCCGAAATTCGCGCCTGGTTCCGGGATCATCTGCTGCGCAAAGGGGTGTTCAAATCCCAGGTGAAGAAAGATTTCCCAGAAGGCACCACCAAGTACGAGATGTATCGAGAGTACGAGAATCCGGTGAAGGCGATCGCCCCCCACAACCTGCTGGCCCTGTTTCGCGGCGAGTCCGAAGGCGTACTCAGCTTTGAGATTGCCTTTGAGCGGGAGGAAGTACTGGGCTATCTGGAGGGGCGGGAACTCCGCAGCAAGGGGGCCGAAGTCCGGGAGTTATACCGCACGATGCTGGCGGATGCCTTTGATCGGCTGATTAAAAACTCCGTCACCAGCGAAGTCCTGGCCCTCAAGAAGCAGGAGGCCGATATTGAATCCATCCGCACCTTTGAGGTGAATTTGCGCAACCTGCTGCTGGCCAGTCCGGCGGGGATGAAGCCCACTTTGGGGATTGATCCAGGCTTTCGCACCGGCTGCAAGGTGGCGGTGCTGGACGAAACCGGCAAGTTTCTGGAATACCAGGCCATCTTTCCCCACACGGGGGCTGGCAAGCGGGAGGAGGCCGTCCGCACCCTGAAGCGGCTCATCCAGCAGTACCAAATTGGCCTGATCGCCATCGGCAACGGCACCGCCAGCCGCGAAACGGATGCCTTTGTCAGCGAAGTCTTGCAAGACCTGGAGCAAAAGCCCATCAAAGTAATGGTGAACGAGTCGGGAGCTTCCATCTACTCCGCCAGCGAGGTGGCGGCCCAGGAATTCCCCGACCTGGACGTGACCGTGCGGGGAGCCATCAGCATCGGTCGCCGCCTGCAAGACCCCCTGGCGGAGCTGGTGAAAATCGACCCCAAATCCATCGGCGTGGGGCAGTACCAGCACGACGTAGATCAAAAGCTCCTTAAGAAAAAGCTGGAGGAAACGGTGGAAAGCTGCGTCAACTACGTGGGCGTGGACTTGAATACCGCGTCCAGGGAGCTGCTCACCTTTGTGTCTGGCCTGTCCGCCAGCGTCGCCAATAACGTGGTGGCCTATCGCAATCAGAACGGTGCGTTTGGCGATCGCAAACAGCTTCTCAAAGTTTCCAAACTTGGCCCCAAAGCCTTTGAGCAGTGCGCCGGTTTTTTACGCATTCGGGACGGCAAAAATCCCCTGGACAACACGGCAGTCCACCCAGAAAGCTATGGGGTGGTGGAGGCGATCGCCCAGGACGTTAGCATCCCCCTTGACCAACCCACCCAGGTGGCCGCCAAACTCAAGTCCACCAATCTGGAGAAGTACGTCACTGACACCGTGGGTTTGCCCACCCTCCAGGACATTTTGCAGGAATTGGAAAAGCCCGGTCGCGACCCCCGCGATGTGTTCACCTATGCAGAATTTCAGGAGGGCATCAACGAAATTTCTGACCTCAAGGAAGGCATGGAGCTGGAGGGGGTGGTGACCAACGTGGCCAACTTCGGCGCATTTGTGGACATCGGCGTCCACCAGGACGGGCTGGTACATATCTCCCAACTGGCGGATCGGTTTGTGTCTGACCCGAAGGAGATCGTCAAGGTGGGCCAGGTGGTGAAGGTGCGGGTGCTGGAGGTGAATGAGCAGCTGAAGCGCATCAGTTTATCTATGCGGTCGGCGGAAGCTCCGAATGCAGCAGCGAGGCGGGGCAAGGCTCCCCAACCCGCCGGTAAACCAGGCCCATCAGGAAAGCAGCCAGCCGATGGCAAACCAAAACATTCCCCATCTTTGGAAGATTTGCAGGCAAAGTTCAACAAGAAGTTTTAAAGAGCAGGAAGTTGGGGTACAGCCGCAGGATGGGTTAGCGCCAGCGTAACCCATCGCAACCTTCGACGCTGTTGGGTTATTGCCTACGGCAGGGCTATGCCAACGCTGCACTCAACCCCAACCGACATCAGACTTGTGTCAGGCAACCAGCCTGAGGGGGCAGCCCAGGAGAAGGCACTCCCCAGGCTGTTAATGAATTATTAGGAGAAAATGTTTAGTATTCCTTCTATGATGGGAAATCTCAGAAAGAAATGTTCTCTGTTCTTTGTAAATGCCCCGACATGACCTTATGACTCTGGCTGAAGACCGCAACCCGGACCCATTGCCCCAACTGCTGGGCTACGTAATTGTTGAGCAGCTCTATGCCGGTTCTCGAACCAATGTCTATCGTGCGGTAGAAAATGGAAGCCAGCGCCCGGTCATTCTTAAGGTATTACAGCAAGAATACTTCAATGTTAATAACTTGCTGCAGTTTCGCAACCAGTATACCATCGCAAAGCACCTCGACATCCCTGGCATCATCTGTCCTTACCGGCTCGAAGCCTATGGTAATACCTATGCTCTGGTCATGGAGGATTTTGGCGGCATCTCCCTGCGAGAGTACTGTCGCAACCAGCGGTTAGCCCTGACAGATGTACTGGCGATCGCCCTACAACTGGCCGACATCCTCAAGGAGCTGCATCAGCACCGGGTCATCCACAAAGATATCAAGCCCGCCAACATTCTGATTCATCCAGAGTCAAAACAGATTAAGCTGATTGATTTTAGCATCGCTTCCCTCCTGCCCAAAGAAACCCAGGAAATCAAGAATCCCGATGGATTGGAAGGAACCCTGGCCTACATTGCACCGGAGCAAACCGGGCGAATGAATCGCGGCATTGATTATCGAGCTGATTTTTATGCCTTTGGCGTGACGTTGTTTGAACTGCTGACTGGACAGTTGCCGTTTCCATCCACTGACCCGATGGAGCTGGTCTATTGTCACATTGCCAAACAACCGCCGTCCCTTGACCCATCGAACATTCCGTCGGTCATGGGTGAGATTGTCCATAAGCTGATGGCAAAGAACGCTGAAGATCGCTATCAAAGCATCCTGGGGTTGAAGCATGACCTGGAAACCTGTTGGCACCAGTTAAAGACAAAGGGTACCATCGCACCGTTTGCCATTGGCTCCCAGGATATGGGCGATCGCCTGCTGATTCCCGAAAAGCTGTATGGTCGGGAAGCCGAAGTACAGACCTTGCTGGCTTCCTTTGAGCGGGTGACCCAGGGGGCAACCGAACTCATGCTGGTAGCGGGTTTTTCTGGGATTGGCAAAACCGCAGTAATCAATGAGGTCCATAAACCCATTGTCCGGCAGCGGGGATATTTCATCAAAGGCAAGTACGACCAGTTCAACCGTAACATTCCCTTTGCGGCACTGGTGCAAGCCTTCCGCGATTTGATCCGGCAACTGTTGTCACAACCGGACTGGCAGCTACAAGTCTGGAAGACTGACCTCGCAAACGTCTTAGAAGATAGTGCCCAGGTTTTGATTGAGATGATTCCTGAGCTGGAGCATATCCTTGGCGTACAGCCGCCGGTACCAGAGCTATCAGGAGCGGCAGCCCAGAATCGGCTTCACCTCCTCTTCCAAAAGTTTATTCAAGTCTTTACCGCTCCCGACCACCCTTTGGTGTTGTTTCTGGATGATCTGCAGTGGGTAGACTCGGCCTCACTGGCATTGGTGCAGTCAATCATGAGCAAAGCAAACACCGGATATCTGCTGGTGATTGGAGCCTATCGAGACAATGAAGTACCGCCCACGCACCCGTTGATGGTAGCTCTGAATGAGCTTGAGCAATCCCAAACGAAAATCACTACCATTACCCTCCAACCCCTCAGTGAAGCTAATCTGAACTGCCTCATTGCCGATACACTGCACTGTAGCGAGCAGTTGACCACCCAGTTTACTCACCTGGCCTACCAAAAAACGAAGGGTAACCCTTTCTTTGTTACGCAGTTTCTGAAAGCGCTGCATCAAGAGCAACTCATCACCTTTGATTCCTATGCCGGACACTGGCAATGTGATCTGACCCAGGTTCGAGAAGCGGCCCTGACCGATGACGTTGTGGAGTTTATGGCGCAACAACTACAAAAGCTGCCCACGGTGACGCAGAAAGTTCTCCAGTTAGCGTCCTGTATCGGCAACCAGTTTGACTTAGACACGCTGGCAATTATCTCCCAACAGTCCCCCCTCGATACGGCCAACCACCTCTGGCGAGCATTGCAGGAAGGGTTAATTCTCCCTGTCAGTGAAACGTATAAGTTCTTCCAGGCAGATGCTCCAGAAAGTGAGAACTACCCCGCGATCGCCGTTTCCTACAAATTCCTCCACGATCGGGTCCAGCAAGCCGCCTATTCCCTCATTCCAGAAGCCCAGGCGGCGCTCACCCACTGGCAGATTGGCCAGCTTTTGTTACAAGGCCTGTCGCCGCCGCAGCAAGACGAGCGGATTTTTGACATTGTCAACCAGCTAAACCTGGGCAAAGCCGCCACTGCGAACTCATCCCAGCCCCAGCAACTGGCTCAGCTAAATCTCAGGGCAGGGGAAAAAGCCAGACTCTCAGCCGCCTATCAAGCCGCCTGCACCTACTTTACCAGTGGCATTGATTTACTGCCTTTTGAAACCTGGCAAACCGACTATGGTCTGATTTATGCCCTCCACCGCCAGGGGGCGGAAGCCGCTTATCTCAGTGGTAACTTTGACCGGGCTGAAAACCTGTACCGGGTTGCTTTGACACAGGCCCAGACGCCGCTGGACAAAGCAGCCATCTATCGGTTGCAGATGACCCAGTACCACCTCCAGGGACGCAACGCAGAGGCGATCGCCATTCAGCGCCAAAGTTTACAGTTACTCGGTTGGACGGTGCCAGAAGATCCAGAGAGCATTCAGGCCAGCCTGGATGAGCAAATTGCCTATGTCAATGGTTTTTTGGAGCAGCAAACGATTGCATCGATTCTGGAATTCGCCAGAATGACTGATGAAAGCATTGCAGAAATGCTCCGCATCCTGCAAATCTTTTTCTACACAGCCTGGCTGGGAGGACAAACCACCCTAGCACTGTTAGCTGCGGCCAAGATGGCAGCCCTGTCGCTACAGTACGGCAACAGTGCCATGTCTCCCTGGGGCTACGCGAGCTATGGACTAATTGCCGTCAGCATCCTGAAAAATAATGGGATGGCATATCAGTTTGGCGACCTGGCGGTGAACCTGTGCGAGCAGTTTGATAATGACGATGTGAAGGTAATGACGAATTTCATCTTTGCTGCCGACCTGCATAGCTGGTGTCGCCCATTGCGGGAAGCTGATCCTTACTACAACAATGCCTTGAAATACGGCATGAATGCGGGTAACTGGCTCACCGTCAGCTTCATGATGATGCAAAGCGGCTCCGATCGCCTCACCTACGGCAAAAACCTGGACGAACTTTACGAAATCGCCCAAACCCACGTTGCGTTTCTTCGGCAAATCAAGAGCGTGGAGAATCTGGATGCCTTGGTGGTTGGTGTGCTGCAGCCCATTCGTCAGCTCCTGGGGTTAACCCGTACGCCATTTAGCTTTGACGATGAGAGCTTCAGTGAATCTGAATATCTGCAAAGGTATCACCATTCCCCCTACCATCTGGCATGGTTCTATTCGGTCAAAATTCGCCATGCCTACCTGTTTGATCAGCCATTCCTCTTCCCAGATTTGATTGCTAAACTCAGCATTATTGAAGATACCATTCCCACCCATGCCAAGGTGCCCTCCAGCGTTTTTTACGTCATACTCATGCACCTGGCGCTGATTGAACGGGCCAACGATGCGGCTGAGAGCCACGCTCACTGGCAGGCCATCCGTCCTCTGGAAGAACGGCTGGCTCGCTGGGAAGAAGATTGCCCAGAAAACATTCAGCACAAGCGCCTCCTGATCCAGGCAGAAAAAGCCCGGCTCACTGGCCGCAACGTTGTAGCCAGTGAGTTTTATGATTCTGCCATTGCCAGTGCCAACGCCCAGGGCTACCTTTATGAAGAGGCTCTTGCCAATGAGCGGGCAGCGAAATTTTATCTGGACTGGTGCAAGGAAAAGCTGGCCGCCAGCTATATGCAGGCAGCTCACTCCTGCTACCTTCAGTGGGGGGCAAAGGCCAAGGTTTCCCAGCTAGAGTTCCACTATCCCCAGATCCTGTCGGATATCCAAACGCCTGACTCAGCCCCCGCCCTTCCCTCCGCCATTACAAGAAGCGTATCGAGTACCAGCACCGACCCAACGGTTTGGCTAGATTTGCCCGCAGTGATGAAGGCAGCCCAGGCCATCTCCCAAGAAATTGAACTGGATAAACTGCTGGCAACCTTGATGCAGATTGCCATTACCAACGCGGGCGCACAAAAGGGGTACCTCATTTTGCGGCAAGAGCAGCAGTGGCTGGTGGTAGCACAAGCCGATTTGCAGCAGGCAATGACGTTGAGCATCCCGCTAGATGAGTGCAAAGATGTTTCCCAAAGCTTAATTTACTCAGTGGCCAGGACCCAAACAGCAGCAGTGTTCGAACACCTAAGCCACGCACCCTCGTTTGCGGGCGATCGCTACGTCTTGACCTATCAGCCCAAATCTGCCCTGTGTATGCCCATCAGCCGACAGGGGAATATGGTGGGCATCTTATACCTGGAAAACAATTTGGCAATCGGGGCTTTTACGGGCGATCGCCTGGAGGTTCTACAACTCCTTATCAGTCAGGCCGCCATTTCCCTGGAAAATGCCCGCCTGTATCAGCAGGTCGCCGCCTACTCCCAAACCCTGGAGACTGAAGTAGCTCGCAAAACCCAGGCTTTGCAGCAAAAAACTCACGATCTGGAAGAAACGTTGAAAACCCTGCAGCAAACCCAGGCCCAGCTCATTCACACCGAAAAAATGTCGTCCCTGGGGCAATTGGTTGCGGGCATTGCCCACGAAATTAACAACCCGGTCAGTTTTATTCAGGGCAATATTCCCTACGTTGAAAACTATGTTACTGAAATTCTTAATTTGCTGGCGCTTTACCAACAGGAGTATCCCCAGCCTTGCCCTACCATTGAAACTAAAGTCCAGGAGATAGCCCTCGATTTTCTCAGCCAAGACCTCTTCCAAATCCTCAAATCAATGACCACAGGTAGCGATCGCATCGAGCAAATTGTCGCGAGTTTACGCAATTTTTCTCGTCTGGATGAAACCGGTTTCAAAGACGTTGATATCCACAGTGGCATCGAAAGTACCTTGCTAATTCTACAAAACCGCTTATATGGTTCTAGTCATCAACCCGCTATCCAGGTAGTTAAAGAGTATGGCCAGATTCCAAAAGTTACCTGCTTCCCAAGCCAGCTCAATCAGGTTTTTCTGCACATTATCAACAATGCCATTGATGCAATTCGAGAGAGCGGAGAAAATAACAGAACACCTGAGATTCAAATTCGCACGGAGATCACGAATAATAAGCAACTACGTATCACCATTGCTAATACTGGCCCGGTAATTCCTGAAGCAATACAGCCCCATATTTTTGAGCCATTTTTCACGACAAAACCGGTCGGAGAAGGAGCAGGATTAGGGCTATTCATTAGTTATTCAATCATTCAAAAACATTCAGGAACCTTAAAGGTGCGATCGCAGCCTGGCGAAAATACGGAATTTGAGATTCTTCTGCCTCAACCGCTGGCGTAAATGTGAGTGAAAGCGGCTTAAAATTTAGAATTTCCTAAACGCACGTTTCCAAAAGTCGGTTTTTGGGTAATCTAGGAGAAATTCCTATCTATGTAGATGCTCCGACCTGATACCACAATGCTGACCGATAACCGCAACCCGAGCCTACTGTCTCACTTAGTTGGCTATGCCATTATTGAGCAAATTTATACGGGTTCCCGGACGAGCGTCTATCGTGCCCTAGAAAATTCAAGTCAGCGCCCGGTGGTCATTAAGCTGCTCAATCAGGCGTATCCCTCCTTTACCGATCTGTTACAGTTTCGCAACCAATATACAATCGCGAAAAATCTTGACCTTCCTGGCATCGTCAAGCCCTACAGTCTGGAAGTTTGCGGTAACAGCTACGCTCTGGTCATGGAAGACTTTGGCGGTGTTTCTCTACAGCAGTACGCCCGCACCCACCGACCCAATCTTGCAGATGGACTGGCGATCGCCCTACAGCTAGCCGACATCCTTGAGGGGCTGCACCAGCATCGGGTCATCCATAAGGACATTAAACCCACCAACGTCCTGATTCATCCAGAGTCAAAACAGGTTAAGCTAATTGACTTTAGCATTGCCTCGCTTCTTCCCCGCGAAACGCAGGAAATCCAGAACCCCAATGTGTTGGAAGGAACCCTTGCCTATTTATCTCCAGAACAAACAGGGCGGATGAATCGTGGCATTGACTACCGCAGTGATTTCTACTCGCTAGGTGTAACCCTGTACGAGCTGCTGACCGGGCAGCTCCCCTTTCAATCCGATGACCCAATGGAGCTGATGCACTGCCACCTGGCCAAACCACCAATTGCTCCCCACCACATTCTACCGGGCATTCCCCCCACTGTCTCAGCAATCATCCTCAAGCTGATGGCCAAAAATGCCGAAGATCGTTACCAGAGCGCGAGGGGGCTGCGGCATGATCTGGCATTTTGCCTGGAGCAAATTCAGAAAACGGGCAGCATTCCGCCTTTTGAATTAGCGGTCAGGGATGGGAGCGATCGCTTCCTGATTCCTGAGAAACTCTACGGTCGGGAAGCGGAAGTTGCTGAGTTACTGGCTGCCTTTGATCGCGTTGCGGGCGCGCCTACCTCCCAAATCCAAAGCCCCAGATCTGAACTGGTGCTCGTTACCGGGTTTTCTGGCATTGGCAAAACGGCGGTGATTAACGAAGTCCATAAGCCAATTGTCCGACAGCGGGGCTATTTCATCAAAGGTAAGTTTGACCAGTTTAACCGCAACATCCCTTTTTCGGCCTTTGTCCAGGCCTTTCGGGACTTGATGGGACAACTATTGAGCGAGAGCGATTCCCAACTTGCAATCTGGAGCACCAAAATTCTGGAGGCGGTGGGTGAAAATGGCCGGGTCATTGTGGAGGTGATTCCAGAACTGGAGCGGATCATTGGCCCCCAACCCCCCGCACCAGAACTCTCAGGCATCGAGGCCCAAAGTCGCTTTAATCTACTGTTTCAGAAATTTATCCAGGTCTTCACCGCCCCCGATCATCCTCTGGTGATTTTCCTGGATGACTTGCAATGGGCCGACTTGGCATCTCTCAACCTGCTGAACTTCCTGATGGGTGACGCCAGTTCTGGTTATTTACTGGTCTTGGGAGCCTATCGAGACAATGAGGTCTTTCCCGCCCACCCCTTGATGCTGATGCTGGAACAGTTGGAGCAATCCCAGGCGATTATCAATACCATCGCTTTAAAGCCGTTATTGGAGATAACGGTTAATCACCTGGTGGCAGACACCCTGAGCTGTTGCCAAGAATTGGCTCAACCCCTCACCCAGTTGGTCTATCAAAAAACCAAAGGAAACCCTTTCTTTGCTACTCAGTTTCTCAAAGCACTCCACGAGGCGGGGTGGATCCAGTTTCAGCCTGATCTGGGCTACTGGCAATGTGATCTGACGGCAGTGCGGCAGTTGACCCTGACAGACGATGTGGTGGAATTCATGGCGCTGCAATTACGCAAGCTACCAACAGCCACCCAGGATGTTTTGAAGCTGGCAGCCTGCATTGGCAATCAGTTTGACCTGACTACCCTGGCCGTTGTGTCGCAACAGTCCGAGGCTGAAGTTGCGGTTGATTTATGGAAAGCCTTGCAAGAAGGGCTGGTTTTGCCTCAAAGCGAGGTTTATAAGTTTTACCTGGGGGAACAGCGGACGGGTGATTCCCCAGCACAAACTGTTGCGTATCGATTTCTGCACGATCGCGTCCAGCAGGCGGCCTACACCCTCATCCTTCCTGATCAAAAGGCCAAAACTCACCTGGACATTGGACGATTGCTGTTAGCCAATACGTCGCCGCAAACACGGGCATATAAGTTATTTGATATTGTGAACCAGCTCAATTTAGGGGCTGAATTGATCACATCCGAAACTGAGCGCGAACAACTAGTCGAACTAAACTTAGCGGCTGGCTGCAAAGCCAAGCAGGCGACCGCGTACGCTGCGGCTGGTGCCTATTTGAACGTGGGCATCCAACACCTGGCGGCTAACAGTTGGCAAAGCCAGTATGCCTTGAGCCTCAGCATTTACGAAACAGCGACGGAAGTGGCCTACCTGGATGGCCAGTTTGAAACGATGCAGGCTTTAGCTAACCAGGTCTCCCAGTCGGTACGCACCTGGTTTGAGTGCATCAAGATTGAAGAAATCAAAATGATGGCCAGTATTGCCCAGGGAGATTTGCCAGGGGCGATCGCCATCGGGCTGCAAACCCTTCAAAGGCTGGGCATTGAGTTACCGGCCTCACCCACGGACGCAGAGGTTGATGAATTTTTGGCAGAAACGGCTGCCCTGGTTCCTGCGAGCGGCGTTCTTGAATTGCTGCACCTGCCTCCCCTGACGGATCCCGTTCCCCTGGCGGCATTACGCATTCTGGATCCTTTATTTACAGCCGCCTATGCGGTTGCCCCCCAACTCATTCCGCTCACCTCTGCCTGGGGGGTCAAGCTCTCCATCCAACATGGGAACGACCCCCTATCGGTTGTGGCTTATTCTCAGTACGGCATGCTGCTGTGCGGTGAACGCAACCAGATCGATACAGGCTATCAGTTTGGCGAATTGGCGCTCCAGTTGGCAGCTCGGTATAACGACAAAGCGCTGCAGACGCGGGCGTTGTGCATGGTTGCTGCATTCATCCTACCGTGGAAACTGCACTGGCGGTCAGCGATACCCCACCTGCACCTGGGGTATCAAACGGGAATCGAAGCAGGAGTTCTGCTCTATGCGTCCTTTAATTTCTACCATGCCCACCGACTGGCCTATTTGGTGGGTGAAGAACTGACAACATTAGAGGCTAAATTGTTGGCCTGTAGTGAAGCAATTCGGCAAATCAAGCAAGAATTACCCCTCGATTACACGGTCATGATTCGCCAGGTGGTTTTGAACTGGCTGGGACGCTCGGTTAACCCAATTTCCCTGAAGGGGAAGGCCTATGATGCCACGCGATCGCAGCCCCTCTATCTGCAAAATAATAACCGTGAAGCGCTATTTTACCTATGTCTACACCATGCCATCCTTGCCTATGGTTTAGGACAGTGCCCTTTTGCAATCGAGAGTATCCGCCTTGCGGCCACCTACTTGGATAGTGTGCCGGGTCAGATTGTTGTACCCTTGTTTTACTTCTACGATTCCCTCATTGGACTGGCCCATTTGTCCAGCGTTTCTCCTGCCGAGCAAGAGGAGATTCTGGAAACGATCACTGTCAATCAGGCAAAAATGGCGGTCTGGGCCGAAGCCGCACCCATGAATTACTTGCACAAGTTGCAATTGGTCGAAGCCGAACGATTTCGCGTTCTGGATCAGAAACACGAGGCCCTTGACCTGTATGACCGGGCGATCGCTGGAGCCAAAGCCAACGAGTATATCCAGGAGGAAGCCCTTGCCAATGAACTGGCAGCAAAGTTCTACCTGAGCTGGGGGAAAGATAAAGTTGCCGCAGGCTATATGCAAGAAGCCTATTATGGCTATGCCCGCTGGGGCGCTAAAGCCAAGACAGAGGATTTAGAACTCCGCTATCCTGATCTCCTGCACCCCATTCTCAAGCCCCCTGGCCAGCCTTTGAATATATTTGAAACCCTTGCACCCATTGCGGCTCCCCATTGCTCGCTGACTTCCTCTGCCAATCCAAGCTATGCCGCAGGTACGAGCGTGCATACGGTGCTTGACTTTACTGCCATTCTTAAAGCTTCCCAGACCCTCGCTGGTACTATCCACCTGGAGGAGTTGTTTCAGCAGCTCACCCAAATTATCTTGCAATATTCGGGGGGCGATCGCTGCGCTTTGATCCTCCCGACTCAGCAGGGAGAATGGCGAGTTGAAGCGATCGCCACGCCAGAGGTTAAGGAATTTCGAGCCATTCCCCTGGACGATGCCAAGCTACCCATCAAGCTAATTTACTATGTCAAACGCACTCAAGAAGTGGTAGTCATCGATCAGCTTGAAACCGAACTACCCGTCATTGATGACTACCTCGCCCAGGTACAGCCGCAAAGCGTATTGTGCCTGCCCATCCTTGGCCAGGGACAGGTAATGGGGATTCTCTCTTTGGAAAATCGATTAACCCGTGGGGTGTTTACGGGCGATCGCATCCTGATGCTTAATTTTCTTTGCACCCAGGCCGCTATTTCGATCCAAAACGCCTACCTTTATCAGGAGGTCCGAGACTTTGCAGCAGAGCTGGAGCGCTCCTTGCAAGATGCCCAGCAAAAATCCCAGGAATTGGCAGAAACCGTTGCCCTCTCTAATGGCCAAAAGCGCATTCTAGAACTAATCGCCCAGGGGCTGTCCTTGAAAGATCTGCTGCATGAAATTGCCCTATACATTGAAGCACAGTCCCACCATGAAGCTTACTGCTCCTTTTTGTTTGTGGATGAAGAAAGACGGCTTCGCCACGGTGCAGCCCCCAGTTTACCAGGTAGCTACAATGCTTTAGTTGATGGCGTCCAGATTGGCCCAAACGTCGGCTCCTGTGGTACTGCCGCCTTCTATAAAGCATCTGTGATCGTTGAAGACATTGCCACCGATCCATTCTGGGAAGACTACCGGATTGCCCTCGACTACGGCTTGCGTGCCTGTACGTCTACCCCAATTTTGGGAGACGAGGGGCAGGTGCTGGCGACGCTGGCGATGTATCAACCTCAGCCCGCTGGCCTGACTCCTCGCGATCGCACCTTGATAGAAGTGGCTACCTATTTGGCCCGCATTGCTATCGAGCGACATCACACCGATAATGAACTGAAGCATCTCAATACTCAACTCGAAGATCAAATCCTTCAACTCCAACAGGCCCAACTGCAGCTCGTGCAAAACGAAAAAATGGCTTCCCTGGGGAATTTGGTGGCTGGGATCGCCCATGAAATCAACAATCCCATCGGCTTCCTCAATGGCAGCATTGACAATGCCAAAGACTATGCACGGGACTTACTGAGTTATATCGATCTCTATCAACATCACCATCCTGATGCAGCCGCACCGGTCCGTAACAAAGAGCGCGAAATCGACCTGGCCTTCCTCAAAGAGGACTTACCAAAGCTGCTCCACTCCATGCAAAGCGCAACTGATCGTATTAAAGGGATCAGCACCAGTCTACGCACCTTTTCCCGTGCTGATACAGAGCATAAAGTCAGTGCTGATCTCCATGAGGGCCTCGATAGTACTTTACTCATTCTGAGGTATCGCCTCAAGGCCAATGAGTTCCGCCCTGCAATTCAAGTGATGCAAAACTATGGCGACATTCCCTTGATTGAGTGCTTTCCCGGCCAGCTCAACCAGGTGTTTATGAACATTCTGGCCAATGCCATTGATGCCTGTGATGAATCAAACCAGGGCAAGCAGTTTGAAGACATCGAAGCCTATCCCAACCAGATTACAATTCGAACGGCGGTTGAAGGCAACTCTGTCATGATTGCGATCGCCGATAACGGTACTGGTATGCCCGAATCGGTAAGAGCCAACATCTTCGATCACCTGTTTACCACTAAGCAGGTCGGCAAAGGAACGGGGTTAGGTTTGGCGATCGCCCGTCAAATCGTAGTCGAAAAACACGGTGGCAGCCTGGAAGTTGAGTCTGAACCAGGCAAAGGCGCAGAGTTTTTTATTCGCCTACCGATTCATGTTTCGGAGTTCCCGCTTTAGCTCATTTGCTCCAAACACAGGCGGCGGAAGTGGTCGCCCCGAGCCTCAAAATTGGGATACTGGTCAAAGCTGGCGCAGGCTGGAGACAGTAGCACGCCCTTCGCGTTGTTGCTCTGGGCTAACTCTGCGGCCCTGGGGATGGCCTGCTCCATCGTCTCCACGATTTCGTAGGCGGTATATTCCACCTGGGAGAGGCGTTGGGCAAAGGCAGGGGCCGCCGCACCAATGAGCAGGACAGCCGCGGCTTTTTCGTGAATGCGCTGGAGCCAGGCCGTATCATCTCCTTCCTTGGCTTCTCCCCCAGCAATTAAAATCACTGGGGCATCGACCGCCCGCAGCCCCACTTCTGCCGCATCGTAGTTGGTGGCTTTGCTGTCGTTAATAAAGGCGATGCCGTTGCAGGTGCAGATGTGCTCCAGCCGGTGGGGGACGCCGGGAAAGGTGGTAATCGCATGGGCGATCGCCTCGGATTCAACCCCGGCCAGACAGGCGGCAGCTACGGCCAGCAGAAGATTCTGGCGGTTATGATCACCCACCATGCGCAGGGCGGTGACGGGCACGATCGCCTCATTCCCCCAAAAGACCTGACCATCCGCCACATAGGCTCCCCGGTCGGGGTTGTGGATCAGGCCGCCTCGCCCGGTGGTGCTGGTCCAGCAGGCATCAGACCACTGGTAGCCCGCCATTTTCCGCAGGTAGGGGTCGTCGCCATTCAGCACCCGATGGTGGGCCTGGTGAATCAGGCGGGCCTTAATTTTGTAGTAGTTCTCTAGGGTCTTGTGGCGATTGAGGTGGTCGGGGGTGAAGGTGGTCCAAACGCCAATATGGGGAGCGAGACTGGGAGAGGCTTCAATCTGGTAGCTGCTGACCTCGGCAATCACATAGTGCAGGGGCGGCGGCGGGGCGGCGGGGTCGGGAAATAGCACCTCGCGGGCCAGGTCACAGGCGGCATAGCCGATATTGCCACAGGCAGGGGCGTGGTAGCCCGCTGTTTGAAAAATGGCGGCAATCAGCGAAGTGACCGTGGTTTTGCCGTTGGTGCCGGTGATGGCCACCCAGGGGTAAGTGTCGAGCGATCGCCACGCCAGCTCCATTTCCCCGATGGTTTCGATGCCCAGGCTGCGGGCAGTTTGCAGAGCGGGCAGGTCCCACGGCACACCGGGGCTAACGACAATTTGCTGCATGGTCTGCACGTCGGGCACCAGGGGATCGCCTAGCTGCACCGTGATACCTTCGGCCTCCAGCCGTGCCTGGGTATCCTGCAGAGCCGCCGACTGGTTGCGATCGCACACCGTCACCTGCCACCCCTGACACCGCAGCAGGCGGGCCGCCGCCACCCCCGATTTCCCTAGCCCTACGACACAAGCCCGTTTCATAGTTTGAGTCTGTTGCCCCCAGTTCATATAGAGCGATTTTCAATCACCTGAGATGCGGGTTTGGTGGCGACGTGCGCTATCACCAGCCGTACTCCACTGGCGCGAGAAACGCTGTAGTCCGATGATTGTAGCCTACTTCCTGTTCCCAGTTGCCTCTGACTGGGGAGACATGGGGCCAGAGGTTCTGCTTTTCCAAAAAATTTTGAGGATTCTTCAAAAATCTGAGGAATTCTCAGAAAAAAATTCTCCTGACGAAAGACTAGAACAATAGGCCACAAACAATTCAGTAGAGTGACTGTACAATCATTCCGGTTGTGAGGAGATGCGATCGCCTGAATTTGCAGGCTAGAAATTATGAGCAGTCATTTGTCAGACTTATTCTCTGACCAGGGTATCCAGTTTGTACGGGTACTCTGGTGCGATAACGCGAACGTCATTCGCGGCAAAGCGTTTCATACCCATTTTCTCCAGGAACATGAAGAACAGGGGGTGAGCCTTTCGGTGGCGCAGCAGGCCGTCCCCGTAATGTACGACGCCGTGGTGCCCAATAGTGGCCTGGGGCCGGTGGGGGAAGCCTGGTTGGTGCCCGACTGGACGACCCTCAATCCGCTTCCCTATTCCCCCGGTCACGCCCGCGTCATTGGCGATATTTTCTACAACGGCGAGCTGTGGTCATGCTGCCCACGGGTGTTTCTCCGGCGGATGATTGCCGCCGCCGAAGACCTCGATCTGGACATTGTGGCCGCCTTCGAGAACGAATTTTACCTGCTGCGATCCATTGGGGATGAAATTGTTCCTGTAGACCGAACCGTGTTTGCCGCCACCTTGAGCATGGATGAGAACCTGGCCGTAATTAATGCGATCGCCCAGGCCCTGATCCAGCAAAACATTCCCGTCGAGCGCTATTATCCAGAATCGGGACCGGGGCAGCACGAAATTTCGATACGCTACACCCGCGCCCTGGAAGCCGCCGATCGCCAGATTGCCTTTCGGGAAACCGTGCGGGGGGTAGCACTGCGCCACGGGTTGCGGGCCTCTTTTCTGCCGAAGATTTTTCCCAATGCGGCGGGTAGCGGCTGTCACCTGCATCTGAGCCTGTGGCGCGATACCCGCTCGCTGATGGCCGATCCCAGTCGGCCTGGGCAACTCTCAGCTACGGCCCAGGCCTTTATGGCCGGAGTTTTGCACCACCTCCCGGCCCTGATGGCCCTCACCACCCCCAGCGTCAATTCCTACCGGCGTATCCAGCCCCACTGCTGGAGCGGCGCGTTTCGCTGCTGGGGCATGGACAACCGGGAGGCGGCTATTCGAGTACCCACCCAGCCCTCCTCCCCCAGCCCCACCCATCTAGAGTTCAAAACGGTGGATGCCTCGGCCAACCCCTACCTGGCCCTGGGGGCCGTTATCGCGGCGGGGCTGGACGGCCTGCGGCAGCGACGTCCCCTGCCCCCGCCGGTCACGGTGGACCCGGGCCGACTGCCAGCGGAGGAGCGCAAAGCCAGGGGGATTGTGCGCCTGCCGGAAAATCTGGGGGATGCGATCGCCCACCTGGCCAAGGACGAGGTGCTGCTGGAGGCCCTCGGCCCCGATCTGGCACGGGCCTATCTGGCGGTCAAGCAAAGCGAGTGGGAGGAGATGCGCGGCCTGGATCTGGATAAGGAGGTGCGGGTGTTGATTGAGCGCTATTGAGGATTTTGGATTTTAGATTTTGGATTTTGGATTGTGTAGGTAGGGGGTCGCGCAGGCATCTTGCCTGCATCACCGGCCAAATGGGTATGGTTTTAATCGATCTGTTCAAGCAGGTCGGCGGCGCGGGCGGCCCAGTCGGCACTGCCCTGCAGGTTGAACAAATCACGGGCGTACTGCAGCACCCGGCGGGCATCGGCTAGCTGGCGCTGCTGCAGGAAGACCAGCCCCGCCCCGTAGTAGGCATTGGCGTAGTTGGAGTTGGCCTCAGCGGAGCGGCGAAAGGCGTTGAGAGCCTCCGTCAGGTTGCCATCGCGGTAGTGGAGGGTTCCCAGGCTGTAGTGGGCCTCGGCGTAGTTGGGGTTGAGGGCGATCGCCTGCTCAAAGGCGCGGGCTGCCCGGTCGCGATCTTCCCGCTGGAGATATACCTGACCCAGGTGATAGGCGGGTTCGGGGGCGGTGGGGCTGAGATCCATAGCCTGTTGTAGGGCGGCGATCGCCTCTGACCATTGCCCTTGCTGTTTGCGCACCAGCCCCAGGTTGTAGAAGGCCAGCCCCAAATTTGGGTCTAGCTCAATGGCCCGCTCCAGATAGGCCACCGACTGCTCAATGTTGTTGCCCTCCAGCAGGGCTGCCCCCAGGTTGGCATGGGCCATGGCAAAGTTGGGATCGAGCTGAATCGCCTGGTAAAACGCCGTGGCGGCGGGCTGCAATTCCCCCTGTTGGCGCAGGGCCAGCCCCAGGTTGTAGTGAGCGGCGGCAGAGCGGGGATTGATCTGGGTGGCGCGGCGAAAGGCGGCGATCGCGCTATCGAGCTGCCCCTGCTGGATGTACTGTAGCCCCAGGGCCATTTGCCCATCGGCGGTTTGGGGATCGGGGCTGGCCTGGGCGATGAGGGCCGGGGGTGGCATCGTCCGGTCGGTGGGCAGTCCCATCATTCCCAATAGCAGCAGTGAAATAGCCATGAAAAACGCTCGCTGAATAGACTTGAACGCGATCGCCCCAGTTTGATTACGTCGCCTATTGTAGCCTGACGGCCTGTCGGCAGATCGAATTAGCGCTCTGGAATTGCCTGATGAAGATTAGTTGAACTGGTTTGGGCGCAGGACATCCTCCTAGCCAGTAGACTGGCAGAATTGATTCACCCTTGAGAAAGTATGGCGTTACGCTTTCGCGTTAGGACATTCAAGAAGTGTGGAACCCCCGCGTCGCGGGAGTTCCACACTCAAACCTTAGCCCGTAGGGCTATAGGTCGGCACAATTAAATTCAGGCTAGAAAACCGGGGCGTGCCCCCGGTTTTCTAACCTTCGTTTTTCAATGCAGTTTTACTTAATAAATTTGGAATGGACAATTTAGACACGCGGGAGTGGTTGTTAACCAATGGATTGGGGAGCTTTGCCAGTGGTACGATCTGCGATGCCCACACCCGCACCTACCACGGGTGGTTGGTAATTGCCCTCGACCCGCCGGGGCACCGTACCCTCCTGCTGTCGTGCATCAACGCCTCCCTCACCACCAACGGCCAGTCGTTTGACCTGGCGACCAACTACTGGATCAGCGGCAACATCAGCCCCCAGGGCTATCGCTGGCTCGACTCCTTCCAGCGAGATCCGGTGCCCACCTGGCGCTGGGGCGGGTTTGGCTGGTCGCTGACGCGATCGCTCCTGCTGCCCTACGGCCTGCTTAACCCCGATCAAATTGATGGCGGCCCCATTCAACCCTCTGGCCAGCGTCTGCTGCCCCCCCTGCGCCATCGCATCTATGCCCACTATCGCTACGAGGGCAATCACGCTGCCTGGCTCACCCTGCGTCCGCTGATTGGCGATCGCAGCTTTCACCAGCAGCAGCGGGCGACGACCGACCAGCAGTTCTCCCAGGTGATCAGCCAGCAGTCGGCCCTGTTCCAGGCCATTCGCCCCCAGTGGTCGGGCACCCCCTGGCATCTCCGCTGGTCCCACGGCGTTTACCAGCCCGATGGAGTGTGGTATTGGGACTACTGGTATCCCCGCGAAACAGAACGGGGGTTGGGCGATCGCGAAGACCTCTACAGCCCTGGCTACCTCACGGTTGAACTCAATCCGGGGGATGCCGTCACCCTGGAGGCCACCGTGGGCTGGCCCGACCAGGACGAACCGCCCCTCACCCATCGGCAGTTTAACCGGGCACTGGAGGCTGAAGCCGTCCGTCAGGCTTCCTGGAACCCATCGGTCAGTCCATCTCCCCCTGTGGATGGGCCATCTCCCCGCCCCTATGCCGCTCCCCTGCCCTCCCAGGCTGACCTCCAGCGGGCATTGCTGCGGGCCAGCGACCAGTTCATCGTCTATCGAACCACGGTCCAAAAGCCCACCATCCTGGCCGGTTATCCCTGGTTTATCGACTGGGGACGGGACATTCTCATCTCCCTGCCGGGGCTGACCCTGGCGACCCAGCGGTTTTCCCTGGCCCGCAGTTTGCTAGAAACTTTTGCCTACTACTGTGACCATGGGCTGATTCCCAGCGCCTTTCCCGATGTGGGCGAGCAGCCGGTCTATACCAGCCTGGATACTTCCCTCTGGTGGATCGAAACCCTGGGGCTGTACCTGGAAGCTAGCCAGGATTGGGACTTTTTGGTGGCGCAGTATCCCACCGTGCAGCGGATTTACAAGGCGCTGATGGCGGGTACGCTGTACAACATCCGCGTCGATGCGGTGGATGGTTTGCTCACCTGGGATGCCCCCCGAGTCGCCCTCACCTGGATGGATACGATCGTCGATGGCCAGCCGGTGACGCCCCGCCGAGGAAAAGCCATCGAAATCAATGCTCTCTGGTACTCCAGCCTGTGTTGGGCGCAGCGGTGGGCCGAGCGGCTACAGCAGGAGGCCCCCGACCAGTCGGCCAGCTTCGCAAATCAGGCGCGCCGCTACACCCAGCAGGCCGAGCAGGTGCGCGGGTCGCTGAAGAAATTCTGGAACCCCCAGCGGGGCTATTTCTTCGACACCATTCGCCCCGACGACACCCCCGACCCCAGTATTCGCCCCAATGCGGTGATTGCCCTTTCCGTGGCCCATAGCTGCTTCCCCCGCCGCCAGAGTCAGCAGGCCCTCAAGCTGGCGGGCGATCGCCTCCTCACCCCCTACGGCCTGCGCTCCCTCGACTCGGCAGACCCCAACTACATGGGCCAGTATGGCGGCGATGCTTACCACCGCGATCGCGCCTACCACCAGGGAACGGTGTGGAGCTGGCTGATTGGGCCGTTTGTGCGGGCATGGCGGCGGTTTTGCCCCGATGACCCCATCCCCTTCGACCCCTATCCGCTGCTAGACCACTTCCAGCACCACAGCTGCATCGGCTCCATCTCGGAAGTCTTTGACGGCGACCCGCCCCATGCCCCCCACGGTGCGATCGCCCAGGCGTGGTCGGTGGCAGAACTGCTGCGGCACTGGGCGGATCTGGTGGATTGATGGTGTGGGTGGGTGAATGTGAGTCCCCCCTACCCTTCTATAGGCGAACTAGCGTACTCCTCAAGGCTGCCAGCAAATGCACCAGGTCGGTCTCTAGGGTGTGCAGGCAATCGGCGGAAATTTCCGTGGTGCCTGCGGCGGCTTGCTTTTCGATGGTCAAGCACAGATCAGCAAACGACTGGGCTGCAAAGGTGAGGCCCATGCCCTTCAGGGTGTGGGCGGTGCGGCAGAGGGTGGGGGCGTCCTGCTGGGCGATCGCCTCCCGCAGGGTTTGCACCAGCAGGGGCATCTGGTCGATGTGGCTCTGGAGATAGTCTTGCAAAAAGGCGCGATCGCTACCGATCAGGTGAAATAGCTCTGCCATCACCGCTTCGGGCAGTTCCTGGGGAAGGGGGGGCGGGGAATTGGGTAGGGGCCTGGCCAGGGGGCTGGGGTCAGTGAGCTGGGGGTCGGAGTAGCGGTAGCGCACCCCCAGTTGCTCGGCAATGCTGGCAAAGAACTCAGCTTCCTGAATGGGTTTGCGAATAAAGCCATCACAGCCAGCGGCGATCGCCACCTGGCGTTCGTCTTCAAAGGCGTTGGCAGTCAGTGCAATGATTTTCGGCGGCGGGGGTGCGGTGGCGGGCTGTCCCTCGGTCATGGCCCGAATCTGGCGGGTTGCCTCATAGCCGTCCATCACCGGCATGCGGATGTCCATGAGGATCAAATGGGGATGCCACCGCTGGTACTGGGCGATCGCCTCCTGACCATTAACTGCCACCTGCACCTCAAACCCCACCAGGGTGAGTAGCCGGGTGAGCAGATCCCGGTTGGTGGGCTGGTCTTCGACCACCAGCACCCGATGGGTGGGCTGTCCGGGGGCCAGCCCCATGACCCGCTGCTGCAGAATGGGGGCGGGAATCGTCCCAGCACTGGCAAGGCCCACGGGAATCGTGAAGTGGAACACCGACCCCACCCCCACCGTACTCTCGACCGTGATATGGCCGCCCATCAGGGTGACCAACTGCTGGCTGATGGGCAGCCCCAGCCCCGTCCCTTCTTCAGTTTGGCGGCCTGCTTCCGTTTGGGTGAAGGGGTCAAACAGGCCATCCAGTTCCTCTGGGGCAATGCCCGCCCCGGTGTCGGTGATGGTAAAGCGGAGATTGACCCACTGGTCGGCAGGACTGCACCAGGCTGGCGGCGAACCGGCGATCGCGATCTGCGGCCCGTTCTCCCGGCTGACGTGCAGGCTGACCTGCCCCCGTTCCGTAAACTTAATGCCGTTTCCCAGCAAATTCAGCAGAATCTGGCGCAGCTTGGTTTCATCCACGCAGATGTACCGGGGCACATCCGGGGCCAGATCAAAGGCTAGCCGAATGCCCCTGGCCTGTACCCTGGGTTCCAGCATGACGGTGAGCGTATCCAGCAGGCCCATGAGGTCGAACACCCTGGGATAGAGGACGAGCTGCCCCGATTCGATCTTGGTCATCTCCAGCACATCGTTGATCAGGGCGAGCAGGTGGTGGCTGCTGCGGTTGATGGTTTCGAGCTGGCTGCGCTGTTCCCTGGTGAGGCGGACGTCGCGCTCCAAAAGCTGGATGTAGCCCAAAATCGTGTTTAGCGGCGTGCGTAGCTCATGGCTGATGTTGGATAGAAAGCGGGTTTTGGCCTGGTTGGCCTGTTCTGCCGTTGCTTTGGCCTGCTCCATGGCGATCGCCGCCCGCTTACAGTCGGAAATATCCATCATCATTGCCAGGATGCAGTCTGTGTCTTTGATGGCGACGACCTCCGCCGAAATGAGCCAGTCGCGGGATGCTCCCGTGGCCGTCCGCAACTGGCATTCGAAGTTCCGGATGGTGGACTGTTCCCGCAGCGTGGCCAGCAGATAATCGGCGTCGGCGGCATTGACGAACAGGCAGAGCTTCTGGAGGTGCTGGTGCAAAACCGCCTCCAGCGGGTAGCTGAGGGTATTGCAAAAGGCCTGGTTGGCTTCCAGGATGCGGCCCTCCGCCAGGGTCGCGATTAGCATGGGGCCGGGATTGGCGCGAAAGGCCTTGGCAAATTTTTCTTCGGACGATCGCAGGGCGGTTTCGGCCAACTGGCGCGATCGCACCTCCGTCTGGAGCTGAACATTTTGCTCCATTAGCTGCTTCGACAGATGCCGCAGGCGCAGATGGGTGCTCACTCGCGCCAGCACCTCCTCCTGCTGAAACGGCTTGGTGATGTAGTCCACTGCTCCCATGGTGAGGCCCTTCACCTTGTCCACCGGGTCGGCCAGGGCGGTCATGAAAATGACGGGGATGTCCTGGGTGGCGGGCCGATCCTTAAGCCGACGGCAGGTTTCGAAGCCGTCAATGCCGGGCATCAGCACGTCCAGCAAAATCAAATCGGGGGTAATCCGCTCCAGCTTTTGCAGGGCGTTTTCGCCATCCCGCGCAATCAATACCTGAAATCCTTGCTGAATCAGCAAATCTGACAGGACTTTGATATTGGTCGGGTGGTCATCCACGATCAGCAGTTGGGATTTGGGCAGAGCATTCATGGTGCAGGGGAGGAAAATTGGGGTTCAATTAGCTGGAGAATGGCCACGTCATCAAACTCCTCAGCCAGGGCCAGCACCCGGTCGGCGAATGGCCGCCAGCGGGGATCCAGCGCCCGAATTCGGTTGGCCTCCTGGAGGATGCGCTCAATGTGGCCAATTTGGGCAGCTGCATAGAGGTCCCGAAGTTCGTCAGGCTCTGGCAGGGCGATCGCATCCGGCCCCGATTCATTCTCACGGACATGGCGCGACGGATCGGGAGCATCCTGACAAATCCAGGTGAGATTCAAATATTGCCTTAGCTTATGGAGTAAATCCTCAACATCAATAGGTTTGGGCAGAAAATCGTCGTAGCCCGCATCCTGGCTGCGCTGCCGGTCAAACTCGAACACACTGGCGGAGGAAGCAATGATGGGGGTTGCCTGGAATTCCTTGAGCTGGCGCAGTTGGCGGGTCATCTCAAACCCATCCATCACGGGCATCACCAGGTCGGCAATGATTAAATCGGGATGGCGATCGCGGGCCTGGGCCAGCCCCTCCACGCCGTTGGCCGCCTCCACCAGCCGAAAATCCAGCGACTCCAGCAGCCCTACCACCACCGCCCGGTTGTCGCGGCGATCGTCCACCACCAGAATCGTCCGCCGAGGCCCTGCATAACCAATGATGTCTTGACGGATGGGCACAATCTGGGGAGCCACCGCCTGTTGATGCCCCGGCAGCTTCACCTCAAACCAGAAGCGGCTCCCCACCTCAGGCTGGCTCTCCACCTGAAGCTGGCTGTCCATGAGCTGCAGCAGTTTTTGGGTAATGGTCAGCCCCAGGCCCGTCCCCTCAGCCCGCTTGGAATATTCTCCCACCTGCTCAAAGGGCTGAAACACGCGGTTAATCGCATCGGGGGCAATGCCCACCCCCGTATCGTGAACCTCAAACCGCAGAGCATACAGGTGCAGATCCTCCGGGGCGAGGACAACCTGAACAGTCGCAGGCAGGGGGGCAGAAAGATGGCTGTCAACCAAAAATCGCACCGATCCCGTGCGGGTAAACTTGACCGCATTGCTCAGCAGGTTGAGCAGCACCTGGCGCAGGCGCTTGGCATCGGTCTGGATGGCGTTGGGCAGGATGCCCGTGGTGCGGTATTCGAACGCCAGCCCTTTTTCTTCGGCCCGGATGCGGCAGAGGTCGGCCAGATCTTCCAGAAACGGCTGGAGTGCCACTTCCTGGGTGTTTAGCTCAATTTTTTGGGCCTCAATTTTAGAGAGATCCAGAATGTCGTTGATCAGGGTTAACAGGTGGGTGCCGCACTGGTGAACGGTGCGGATACCGTCCCGCTGCTTGGAGTTGAGCTGGCGATCGCGCAGCAAAATCTGGGCATAGCCGAGGATGCCGTTGAGGGGGGTGCGCAGCTCGTGGCTCATGTTGGCGAGAAAGCTGCTTTTCGCCTGATTGGCCACTTCCGCCGCCTGCTTGGCCTGCTGGAGCTGTACCAGGGTGTCCATCAGCTCCTGGTTTTTTTGCAGAACCGCCTGCTCGGCCTGTTTGCGATCGCTAATGTCTCGCACAAACCCTTCGTAGTAGAGGATCTGGTGAGATTCATCCCGCACCGCCCGACAGGTTTCCGTGATCCAGATAATGCCGCCCTCCCGTCGATACACCTGGGATTCAAAGTCTTGAATCACGTCCTGCTCCTGCATCAGCTCGACGAACTGCCGCCGCCGCTGGGGGTTGACATAGAGGCAGCCCCGCAGGTTGGGCTGATCGGCCATCAGCTCGGTGGCTGAAGGGTAGCCATAGAGCTGGGCCAGGGCCGTATTTACGCGCAGGTAGCGCCCCTCCAGGTCGGTTTGGAAGATGCCGTCTGGCGCATTCTCAAACAAACTGCGGTACTGCTCCGCCTCGACTGGATAGGAGAGACTCGGATTGGGGGAATGGGTTCCCTGGGGGGCGATTCCGGGATGCTCTGGGGCAGGCATGGGCAATCCCCTGGAAGTGACGAATGAGTCAATAATAACTTACCCATTCAGCAATTTTTGGGAGAAGGTTTAGCCCTCCGTGCTCTCATCCGGCACCACCTGGACGGTGGCGGTAGCCAGATAGGCGATGTGTTCCTGGAGCTGGGCGGCGACTTTTGCCGCGATAACCTGGCCCTGGCGAATGGAGAGGGTAGGGTTGAGGGCGATCGCCACCTCCACCGACAGGCGATGCCCCAGCCACCGGGCACGCACTCCCTGCACCGACTGCACCTCAGCGACGTGCTCCACGGCATGCTGCACCGCGTCGATCACCTCCGGATCGACCCCATCCAGCATCCGTACCAGCATGGTCTGCCCCGCATCCCAGACGATGTGGAAAAGCACGGCGGTAATCAGCAGCCCCATGATCGGGTCGGCCTGGGGAAACCCCAGCTTCACGCCGATCGCCCCCAGCACCACCGCCAAACTGACCAGGCTATCCGCCCGCGCATGGTGACCATCTGCGATCAGGGCCGCACTGCCAATTTCCTGCCCCACGCGGATGCGAAAGAGGGCCACCGCCCCGTTGCCCACAAAGCCGATCAGACCTGCGATCGCCAGAACGCTGATGTGCTCCAGCGGGTAGGGATGGAGGAGCCGTTCCACCGACTCATATCCCGTGACCACCGCACTGAAGGCAATGATCGCCACCACCGCCACCCCCGCCAGATCCTCCGCTCGGCCATAGCCATAGGAAAAGCGGCGGGTGGGCTTCCAGGAGCCGATGAAAAAGGCCAGCCCCAGGGGAATGGCCGTTGCCGCATCGGCAATATTGTGAATCAGATCGGCCAGCAGGGCGATGCTATCAGACAGCAGAAACACCCCCGTTTGGATGGCGGCGGTGATCACCAGGCCGATAAACGACCACTTCACGGCCCACAGCCCCCGTGCCGAGGTGGCGATCTCCGGGTCGATCGCCCCGTGGGTGTGCCCCAGCTCGCCATCGCCGTGGTGATGGCCATGGTGAGCATGGCTGGCATGGGAATGGGCGTGAGGCTGGACTGGGGTGGGAGCGGGGGAAGCGTCTACGGCAACGGCAATGACGGAAACTGGCTCATCCGTGCTGGGTGCGATCGCGGACTGGGTCAGTTCTGGCGGATTGGGAGATAAATGATCCATCCTGATTGCCCCTTGTGGCAGTAGTATAGCCCTACGGGCTAAGGTTTGAGTGTGGAACCCCCGCGACGCGGGGGTTCCACACCTCTTAAATGTCCTAACGCGAAAGCGTAACGCCGTAGCGTGGGTTCGCAGCGTGTCGAACGACACCTAACTTCATAGCATCCTACACGCTTCTGCGCCAAATCAGCGGGTGGGGGTGCCGCTCCGGCTTTTGGCCATCGCCCCAACAGAATCCCTCCTTTGCGGCAGAATTAGGGAAGACTAGAGACCACCCAGGCCCATTTTGACCTACTGCCCGTGACCCAACCTGACCTCGATACCATTCCAGAGGTGCTGCCGGGGATTGTCCTCAATCAGCAGCAGTGGCAGGCGCTGCAGGAATTGGAGGCATTTGTGCGGGGGCGGCGCAAGCTGCATCTGCTGACGGGCTATGCGGGCACTGGCAAAACAACCCTGCTCCAGGCTTTGATTAAACGGCTGCGACAACGGGGCGATCGCCGCACGATTGCTTTCTCTGCCTTTAGCAACAAGGCCACCAAAGTCCTTGACAGCATGGCGGAACGGTGGGGACTGGATGTGGACTGCATGACCTGCTGCAAGCTGCTGGGCCTGAAGCCCGACATTGACCCGGAAAGCGGTAGACAAATCTTTCAGCCCGATCAGAACAGCGAAAGTCGCTTCGATCGCTATCAACTGGTGGTCGTGGATGAGGCGTCCATGATCAACGAAGAAATGTGGCTGCTGCTCACTGATGCAGTGTCCAACCTCTACCAAAAAACTCAGCTCTTGTTTGTGGGGGACGTAGCCCAGCTCCCTCCCATCAATGAGCGGGCCTCCAGGGTCTTTACCGAAATTTACGATCGCTCCGAGCTGACGGAGGTGGTGCGCTACGGCGGGGCGATTGGCACCCTGGCCGAGTCGATTCGCAACCAGCTCGACAACCGGCACCTGCCCCCGTTTGCTACCGATGCCAATGGCGATCGCACCGAAGGCGTCTATGTGGTGGATCGGCGCAACTGGGAAAAGCTGCTAATTCGCGCCTTTCAAAGCGAATCCTACCGAAGTGATCCAGACTATGTGCGGGTGCTGGCCTACACCAACGCCCGCGTCAATGGGTTGAATCAGCAAATTCGCACGGCTATCTACGGCAAAGACCAGCCCCGGTTTGTGGCAGGAGAAAGGCTGATTGCCAATGCCCCTTGCTGGGCCGGGGAGGCGATCCTGCTGCAAAACTCTGGGGAATGTGAGGTCGTCGAAGCGGTCGAAGGCACCCAGGGGCCTTGGCAGGTCTGGTTTTTGCAGGTGCTAACCGATGAGGAGAAGCAGCGAACTTTGACGGTTTTACATGAATCCAGCGCGACAGAATTCAAGCACCAGCTCAAGCTGTTAGCCGAAGAAAAGCGCTGGCGGGAATTTTGGGATCGCAAGCTGCTCTTTCACGACCTCAGCTATGCCTACTGTTTGACTATCCATAAAGCCCAGGGTTCCACCTTTCAAAACGTGTTTGTAGATATTCCCAATACCCTGGTGAATCGCAATATTCAGGAACGCAACCAGCTCCTTTATGTCGCGGTGACGCGGGCCGCCGATCGGCTATTCATCTATCAATAGCAAAGCCTATCTATCACTGATGGTTGACGCAGATGTGGGAGAAAATTCCTAAGCTGAAAGTAGATTGTATCAGTGGCTGTCTGTATAGCCCCACGGGCTAAGGTTTGAGTGTGGAACCCCGCGTCGCGGGGGTTCCATACCTCTTGAATGTCCTAACGCGAAAGCGTAACGCCATATAAGGTTAGTGAGGGGATTCAGGGGGCGATCGCCCCTTTCCCGCTATCCCCTGCATTGCTTGGCAAGTAAGGCTCCAACCCCAGCAGCGCCAGTCTGTTGACGAGGGCAGCTTGTGGTAAAGGCAGCTCAGGCAATCTTCAGAAGTGAGCAACTTGGAATAACTATGCAATATATCGAAGTAACGAAAAAAGTCCAGGCAACGGCCAACCTTGATTCCCAAAATCAGGCTGAACAAGCTATCCATGCCGTACTGGAAACCCTCTCAGAAAGAATCCTGGGTAATGAGGCCAGTGAGCTAGCCGACCAGCTTCCCGAAGAAATGGGAACTTACCTGCGGGGTCGGGAAGGCGAGATGGGCGAACGGTTCTCCCTGGAAGAGTTCTATCAGCGCGTTAGCAACCGGGAAGGAGTGGATGCTCCCACCGCCGCTACCCATACTCGGGCCGTGTTTACCGTAATCAACGCTGCGGTAACAGCGGGCGAGTTTGCCGATGTCAAAGCTAATTTGCCGGATGACTACAAAGAGCTGTTTGCCCCCGCAGGTATATAAGCCAATTCACGCTTACCGTCCTCTTAGCTACCACAAGCCCCCATTCCCATGATCTTTCATGACCGAATCGATGCAGGCCAGCAACTTGCTCGGCAACTGCGCCCCTATGCCAATCGTCCAGAGGTGATCGTGCTGGGATTGCCGCGCGGCGGTGTTCCTGTGGCTGCAGAAGTAGCTACTGCCCTGAAGGCCCCGCTGGATGTGCTGGTGGTGCGCAAGCTTGGCGTTCCCGGCGCAAAGGAGATGGCGATGGGGGCGATCGCCTCTGGCAGCGTCCGCTATCTCAACCGCCCTCTAATTCAGCAGCTTAAGATTTCGCCCTCCGAAGTCGAAAGCGTCACCCTCCAGGAAGAGCAAGAACTCAGCCGCCGGGAGAAGGCATACCGCAACGGTCGCCCTCCCCTGGATGTGCAAGACCGCATCGCTATTCTGGTCGATGATGGTCTGGCGACGGGAGCCACCATGCGGGCGGCCATTCAAGCGTTGCAGCAGCACCACCCGAAAGGAATCGTGGTAGCCGTCCCGGTTGCGGCGGCTGAAATCTGTGAGCAATTTCGGCAGCAGGTGGATGCGGTGGTCTGCGCCGAAACCCCCGACCCATTCCGGGCCGTGGGCCTCTGGTATGAGCAATTTCCGCAAACCTCAGACGATGAAGTACGGACGCTACTGCGGCGATCGCTCGGCCAGATGCTCAACTCTCCAGCAGCGACGGACGGAGCTTTCGCGGGTCCATCCTGATTTTTGATTTATTTCAGCCGCAATTGGGTAGTTTCACGGGCACAGCACCTACAAAACCACTCAGAACTCCAGAACGCTGCACCCAGTGCGCAAGTCCTATCAAAGCGAGCAAGCGGTGAACGGATCATTCCTGGGGCAGGAGATTTATAGGCTTAGGAACATTCTTCCAGGGATTGGGAGGTGCGAGCACACCTTGATTGCTCCCCCGTTGTCAAGAGGATTTAGTTAAAGATAGCTTCTTCCGTTGGATCTGGGTCTTGAGGTCTAGATTTGATACATCATCCCCGATAGAGTCGGAGACTGCGGTTCGGATTGATCTAGCTTAACTTTCACTATTTAGACCATTTTTAGACCACAATGGGCTATGATGGTTTGAAGGCTTAACCCTCAGAAAGGGCTGTAAAGCTAACTGCAAAACGATCCGGGCGATTAGCACAGTGGTAGCGCACTTCCTTCACACGGAAGGGGTCACTGGTTCGAATCCAGTATCGCCCATATCCCTCTAAGCTCCCGAAAGCCAAGCTATTCAAGCCCTCAACCCCTGATTTAGCTTGGCTTTTCGCTTAATACTTTGGCCGGTCTCAGATCACGCAGATTGTGAAATTGGGTCTTCTGGGATCGATTTGGACATTTTTTGACTATTATTTGACTATCACACTTGGTACAGAAGTTCTAAGAGATGCTCATCCGTCGGGGCGCGACTCGGGTAATTGTCGCTCATAACCATCCCTCTGGCTCTGTGGAACCCAGTGTGGAAGACATTGCCCTGACGCGGCAACTGCTCCAGTCTGGGCAGATATTGGGCATTCCCGTTCTGGACCATCTCATTCTGGGAAGCGGCAATTTCAGCAGCCTGCGGCAAAATTCTTCACTTTGCACTGAGCTATCACAGGAAGAGGCAGCCCACGACGAGAGCACTGAACTGAGCCGCCAATCGGGGGATGGATATCTACGGGCCTAGCCCAAGAAATTAATCTGGCTAAACTTAAAACCGCTTGTCTGGTAAGAGCAAGCTTTTCAGCGGTCAGTTTCAATCCCCTTTCGGGGAAGTGGGTCATTGCGACGCGGCCTACGTAGTGCTGATATAGCGTTGCGGTGCTGTTTCAATCCCCTTTCGGGGAAGTGGGTCATTGCGACGACACAGCGATTTATGCAATGCTCAATGTCGTCAAATGTTTCAATCCCCTTTCGGGGAAGTGGGTCATTGCGACTGCGGCACCTTGAAACGGAGTGCCTATCAAATTTTCGAGGTTCGTTTGCGCTAACCTCCTGAATAATAGCATTCTCAGCCTCGACTTAGC
>JAYKGU010000028.1:0-5626 GCA_035285585.1 Synechococcales cyanobacterium | reverse complement strand
GGCGGCCAGTTTGGGCAAGTGGTGCTCTACGATTATGACTATTGCGTCGGCATCAAAGTTGCCGCCTCTATCCAAGCTTTATATTCAAGCTTTGCTGATGATCTGGAAGCAGGCCGATACAGCCTGTTAAAAGACAAGCCAGGCGAGGAAACAGATTACGACTGGCTTGAACCTGAGAGGGAGCTGGATGTCGTCAACTGGAGCCAGACTGAGCGCTGGCAGTATGTGAATGACCAGTTGTTTGGGTAATATGGCGTTACGCTTTCGCGTTAGGACATTCAAGAGGTGTGGAACCCCCGCGACGCGGGGGTTCCACACTCAAACCTTAGCCCGTAGGGCTATATTTCCCTGTTGTTGTGAGTGCCAGTGCCCGTGAAATTGGGGATACCCCAGCTCATCGGCCCATTCCCACAACAGCTTGAAGTAGGCCAGTTTACACGGTTGGTGCCCCGCCGCTGCCGCCTCTTCATAGAGGAACTTTAATCGCGCCACCATTTCAGGAATTTGCTCGCGGGTGAGACAGTCCCGCAGGGTATCGCAGACGGATTTGAGCATTGACAGCGGCTCAGGGGCACGCAAATACTCCAAAAAGATGGCGATCGCCTGCGGATGTCCTGGCTGGAGTTGTCCCAGTTGGCGGGCCAGGTTCAAGCGAATGTTTGTTTTTGGGGCTGTTTGCAGTAGCTCCAGGATTTTCTCAATGCGCGTTTGAGTATCCGGTGGATAGCCCCGCGCAGGCGACCTGGATGATTTTCGTTGTTTGAAGGCGGCTTGGTTTGAGGGAGTGGCTGGCTCCACTGGTAGCAAGGGATGGTCGGGGGCGATTTCTTTCAGGGCAGCAATCGTTGACCGCTGTAGTTGAGTGCTGGGAGCACCCTTCAGAATTCGCTCAAAGGTGGCGATGGGTAGGGGATGGTGGGGAGCAATTTTCGCCAGACGCAGGGCCGCTTTGCGCTGGGTGGTGGGGTGGGGTGCGGTTTGAATGATCTCCACCAGCGTTTTCACGGCATCGGGATGCTCGGGCGCGAGGATCCCCAGATGACGCGCCAGATCCATCTTGAGGTCGAGGGGGCGAACGTGTGGTAGCAGATCCGAGAGGGTGGCGATCGCCACTCCACTCTCAGGCTCATAGCTACGCCCTAGGCTGTAAGCCGCCATCCAGCGACTGAAGAGGGACTGGGTGGAATCCTGGGCCACGTTGGTCAAAGCTTTGATCACGCGGCTCTGGTCCGATTCGGCCAGCGCAGACTTCGCGCCTTCAATCAGCACGGGCGGCACCTGGTTGCCGATGTTTAGCCGCCACCGCACCAGTGTTTCCACAATCTGATCCCCTGCGGCAAAGCTGGGATATTCCGCCAGTGCCCGTCCGGCCAGCAACTGGGTGCGATCGCGAAAGAAGCCGCCGCATCCATCCTCAAAGGTTACGAGGTAATGCATCAACGCCGTTTTATCCGCATCCGAAATATCATCTCGCCCCAGCCAGAGCAAAATCACCGCCTGCCAGGCCGGAGAGGCGATCGGCAGCACATCGCCCTGGGGAGTCGTGAACAACTGCCAGCGGTCAACGGCCTGGGCCGCAAAGTAGTCCTGAAATGTACTGTGGGCAAAGCGATACACCTTCTCGCCCGTTGGGTTGGCGATGGGGGTGAGCCAGCCCAGGCGGATTGCCTGATCCAGCCGCTCCAGATCCTCCAGGGCCAGGGTTTGGGTGATGAGCGACAGTGGCAGTTGAAAGAGCGATCGCGTCAGGGCCGCCAGCGCCAGCCTGGCCAGGAGGCGGTTCAGGTGCTGCCGTTCCACCAGGCTGGTGGGAAAGTAGTCTTGCTTCCAGTCATACAGGGCGGTCACAAACTGCTGATAGAGCTGGTGCTGGGTGTTGGGCAGGTGTCCCTGTCCCCCAATGCGGCAGAGCAGGGCCAGCCGCAGGGGATTGCGGAGCGTGCTGCAGAGTCTTTTGTATTCCGGGCGGGCGAGCTGGCGGCAGAGCTGTTCTCCCTGGTCAGGGTTGGCCTGAAACCAGCGGCGAATCACCGTTTTCATCTGGTCTTCCCGCTGGTGCCGGTCACTCTCGTATCCCAGCAGGCGGTAGGTCGGCAGGGTGGCCAGGGCGTTTTTGCCGCCATCCCACAGGCTGAGGCGACAGGTGACCACAATGCGGGCATGGCGCAACCAGCCCGCCATCTGTCTGGCCAGGGTGGTCAGGGTCAGGCTGTTGGCAACGGTCATCTCATCCACCGCATCCAGCAGGAGCCACACCCGCCCCGCTTCGATGTGGTCGGTCAGTGCTTCCTGAGTTGCCGCCGGAACCGTGCGTTTGCCCAGGGACAGCTTCAACCAGTCCTGAAGCAGGTAGTCTTCCAGGGGGCGTTGGCTTGCCTGTGCGGAGCATGTATCGCCCACATGGGCTAGGGGAACCAGAATGGGCAGGTCGGGGGTATGGTCGAGCACCCAGAGGGCCAGCTGCTGGAGCAGGGTGGTTTTGCCCGCCCCCGGATCGCCAACGATGGCCAGGTGACGTATGTCCTGCTGCTGAATCGCTTCAAACAGTTGGGTGGAGGAAATTGGCTGGGTGGTCTCGTCTTCGGTGGTACGCGGGTCGGGCGATCGCGCCACCAGATTCAGGGGCACATACAGATCCGTCAGGTCAAAGCAGAGGCCAGCGGGGGCGGTGAGGGCATTGCTGGTCAGGGCGTGATGGGCGGCGGTGCCCAGGGCCTGGCGGCAGAGGGGCTGCCATTCCTCGGAGATGGGATTGGGGTCAGTATCGGGGGAAGCATCCTCAGAGGTTTGGCGCTTTGAGGCGTCGGAGCGCTGCTGTTCCCAAATTTCCTCGAACCGGGTCACAATGGCGGCGCGATCGCGGCGATGATGCCAGAGGTGCAGGGTAAAGTGCCAGGTGTCGGAACCCCGGCGGCTGGTGCGGTTGTCTTCCAGCAGGCCCAGGTGATGTTCCAGGTGGTGCAGGGCGACTTTGATCTGGTCAGGGGTAAGGGGCTGAGTGCTCAGTCGGGTGAGGGTTTCCAGGTTACGAATTCGGGTGCGGACGATGAGCTGACGGTCGGTGGCCCAGTGGAGGGTGAGCTGCGATCGCAACCGCTCCAGGGCCGCTTCGTCTGCGACCACCAGTTCGTCATTGCCGTAGTCCAACAGGGCCAGCAGCAGGGACAAGGTTCGCTGCTTAGCCGCCGGTCCGTAACTCAATTTTGGCAAAGTTGCGGTCCCCCCCTAACTGATCAGCTCCCCCCAATTATAAAACCATTGCCCGATGGGCTTTTCGCAGCTTTGAGCTGGCCTTAGCTTGGGGGGAGTTGCCCCGCTTATTCTGAAATTGTCGATGGGCAAGACCCAAGGGACACTGCCCATCCCCCTGGTGACAGTAGCTCAGAGGCAGAGCGCCTAAACACCTTGTTCAGTCACTTATCCGCAAGGGTCGAAGAATGAGGGTTATCGCCTGGAACGCGGGAGGTCGGGGGTTCGAATCCTCCCTGTCACCCCTACCCATCTACCAACTCGATAGTTTGAAAATTCCTGCGGGATTTCTCAAAAAAGCACCACCTGGAGTAGGTCGCTTAACGGTAAAGCACATTTTTTGCCCTCACGGGCCGCAGGATGAAGGTTATCGCTTTTAACGGTTCCCCCTTTGTCCGTCGAGATGCGGGTTCGACTCCCGCCCTACTCCCTTGCTCGATTGAAACACCTTGCCCAAGGAGGGCCGATTTATGGACTACACCTTTTTCACCCAAGCCGCAAAAACTCCCCAATCCCAGCCGATTCCTGGTCGCGAGGCGGAAATGGTGCGAGGCCGTTCGGGGGGCTACCTGTTCAAAGCCAGCCTGTGGCAGCAGCTCCGGCGCTGCCTGCTCTTGGGAACGGCCCAGGGCGGCTTCTACGCCGATAAGCATGAGTTGACCAGCGAATTTGTTACAACGGTGCAGCAGGCGGTGGCGATCGCCCCCCAAAAAGTTGCAGAGGAAATTGTCTACGCCAGCGATGGTCACGCGATTAACAACAGTGCCCCCCTGCTGGCCCTGGTGCTGCTGTCCATGGGCGAAACAGCGGAGGCGAAGCAGGCTTTTCAGGACATTTTTCTGCAAGTGGTGCGGACGGGCAGTCATTTTTACGAATGGCTAAACTATACGCGATCGCTACGGGGCTTTGGTAAGTTAGTGCGCACCTGTGGTCAAGCCTGGTTAGCGCAGCCCGATGGCAAAGCACTGGCCTACCAGTTCCTGAAGTATCAGCAGCGCCACGGCTTCACCCACCGGGACGCCCTGCGGCTCTTCCACGTGAAGCCCCAGACCCCTGACCAGCAGGCCCTCTACCAGTGGGCGACCCAGGGCTGGGAAACCGTGCCGGAAACGCCCCCCTCTGAAGCAATGCGCCAGATCTGGTGGTACGAGCGGGTCAAGCAAAATCCAGCGCTGACGCTGACCGCCATTCGGGAAGGCCGCCTGACCCACGAAATGATTGCCCCCATCGGTCAGATGGACCAGGCTGCCTGGCAACTGCTGTTTAAGGACATGCCCATTGGCGCACTGCTGCGGAACCTGGGTTCCCTGACGGCCCTGGGCGTACTTCAGGGGCACCAGGAAAAGAACTTGAAGCACCTGGCCCAGCGCCTCCAGAATAAGCAGCAGCTCCGTCAGGGCCGCATCCATCCCATTGATGTCCTCAAAGCCCTGAAAACCTATCAGTCCGGAGGCCAGATCGGGCGGAGTCAGAAAACCTGGCAGCCCGTTAAGCGGGTTGTCAAGATTCTCGAAACAGCCCTGGAGTATGCCTTTGACACCGTTGAACCGACGGGAAAAACCTTTCTACATGCCATTGATGTCTCTGGCTCGATGTCCTACTACACGGTTAGCTCCGTGGGCCTCACCTGCTGCGAAATTGCCACGACCCTGGCGCTGGCAACGGCGAAAGTCGAGAAAAAGTGCATTATTCGGGGATTTGCCACCGATTTTCGCAATCTGGACATCACGGCCCACGATAGCTTTCACAGCGCTTTGAAAAAGGCGTCAAATCAAAACTTCGGCGGCACGGATGCTTCGGTGGCCTACGACTGGGCGATTCGCCAGCGGGTGCATGTGGATGTCTTTTGCTTCTGGACGGATTCGGAAAGCTGGGCGGGCCAGTCCCACCCCAGTCAGCGCTTGGCGGCCTACCGCCAAATCGTTAATCCTGAGGCCAAGGCCATCTATGTCACCCTACTTCCCTATGGAATTAGCCTGGTGGATCCCCAAGACCCCAACTCCTGGGACTTTGGCGGCTTTGATCCGGCGATGCCTAAGGTCATCCAAATGATTGCCAAAGGGGTCGTATAGGGCACCAATTTCAGGCGGGACAGTGGGGCGCTGAGTGCCCCACTGTCCCATTACTTTTGTCCCGCTTTAAGGAGATTTCCAGGAAAAAACTTACCCTCGGTTGAACGTTTGGTAACGGCAAACGGCCATTTGCCCCTACGTCGTCCGGTAGGATCATTCTCAAAAATCTCCTAATAAGCTGGTTGACTGACAAAACTTACGAACCGCTGCCCGGAAGCCCTCACCCTAGCCCTCTCCCGAAGGGAGAGGGAACAGGAGCATTGGTTCGGCTCCCCTCGCCCTCTGGGAGAGGGGTTGGGGGTGAG
>JAYKGU010000027.1:0-10517 GCA_035285585.1 Synechococcales cyanobacterium | reverse complement strand
CAACCGGAATCTTGAAAACCGGCATAGTACGATTATATCAGAGATGACGGGAACTAAAGTTCCCAAGTCGCTTTTCCACCTCGCTCTAAAGAGACGAGGCTATCAAGCTCCCGAGCTATTCCTGTATGATAGGTGGCGCTCATTGAATGGTGCTCGTGTAAGCGCCTGCCGGTCATCCATGCTTTCTGATTGCTCCGACCCGACAACCCGTCCACCCAATTGGGAAGTACTGCAGGCGCTGCTCCAGCGTCCGCTACTGCCGATTCAGGGATCTGCCCTGCCCCCTTTTCAATTTGAGGTCCACGGCTTTGACCGTCTGGCATCGACTAACCAGACCCTGTGGCAACTGCTCCAGCAGGCTGGTGAAGAAGGGATGGTGGCGATCGCCCAGCAGCAAACTGCAGGTAAGGGGCAATGGGGGCGGCAGTGGCAGTCCGCACCGGGGGGGCTATACCTTTCAATTGCCCTCTGCCCCGATCTGGAGGCCAGCCGGGCAGGAGAACTGATGGTGTGTAGCGCCTGGGGCATTGCTGAGGCCCTGCGCTACTATCACCTCCCTGTAGCGCTGAAGTGGCCCAATGATCTGGTGATCGGCAGCAGGAAGCTGGGGGGCATCTTATTGGAAACACGCATTCGGGGCGATCGCCTCCAGCAAGCCGTCGTCGGTGTGGGTATCAACTGGGCCAACCCGGTTCCCCCCACCGGCATCAGCCTGTATGCAGTAGCACCCCAACCGTCTCCGCCCAGCGCCTCCCAGCGTGACGCCCCCCTTACCCCCCAGATTTCATCCCTGGAAATGCTGGCTGCTGTGACGCTACAGGGTATTCGCGCCGGGTATCAACGCTGGCAATCTCAGGGTATCGGTAGCATTCTTCCAGCCTATGAAGCTCTTCTCAGCGGCCTGGGGAGAATCATTCCGCTACCTGGATCAGGTCAGCAGGGGAAAGGCCCCCAGCAGGGCAAAATTGCTGGCATCACCCCCATCGGACAATTACGTGTTCATCCCATTAACCCCGATCAGGCAACGGCAGAACCAGATCAGCCCGAAATTACGCTCAACCCCGGAGAGATTCGCCTGGGATATGCAGGGGAGTAGGACAAACAAGAAGTTTATCAATTTAAGGCGGGACAGTGGGGTACGACGCGCCTCCCTGTCCCGCTAATCTTGTCCCCCTTTATGGCGTTACGCTTTCGCGTTAGGACATTCAAGAGGTGTGGAACCCCCGCGTCGCGGGGGTTCCACACTCAAACCTTAGCCCGTAGGGCTTTACGCGGCAACCCTTTGTGGCGATCTACTTACCCTGGAAACCAGCCCATTGAGCGAGATTTTTACAGAAAATTTAACTGGGTTAATTTGTGTAAAAGTTGTATAAACAAGACCGCTGACACAATTGCCATACAGACAGGCTCAAGGGTAGATTCTTCGATAACACTCCGTACTAAGTTAAATTTTCATTGGCGGTCTACGTACTAATACGCATAAAAATCACAATCTTTACAGAATAACTCTGAAGTGATAACGTCAAGCTGTCATATCGGCATCTGCTTATCAATTACTGGTGCTCTGTTAAGCCTAATTTTTAGAGTAATTCCGTAGCGATTTTCTCTAAAAGTCTAACCTGGCGGGACGCTAGCGACCATCGACGAGTCATCACTGGCATGAGAGACGACCGATTAAGGGTGCCCCGATTGACTGCATGCGCTGGTTGATATTCACTTAAGTCTTTTGGTTTCGATAGGTCAAAACTCTGTAAGGGAACTGCGGCTTCTTGAGTTGGGCGAGGTCGCCATTAGGACGTGAGTTGAAGTCGCCGACTGGCCATGGGTGCAAGCTTTAATCAGGCGTGAACCGGAGTATTACACGTTTATGGTCACTGTGGCAAGGTCCCGGAAATACCCTGGGGCTGCCCCTGGTTGATTTTAGTAATGGTAAGTAGTGAGTGAAGATGACACATTCAAACCTTAGCGTTTCTGATGAAGATCTCCTTAGATTCCTGAGAAAACATCCGGCACTGTCGTGTTCACTCTTTGCCGATTGCGAACGCGATATTCGAGAAGTGACCACCATCATTGAGCCTGTCCTAAAAGCTCATAAACGCTGCCAGGTTACTTCTTTCTATATTCAGGCGGTGTCCATTGGGCGGACGGCCTTTCTCACCACCAATCTAGCTTCCGAAGACAGTACCAATGACATCTATGTCACCAGTGCTGCATCAAGCTGGCTCATTGGACGGAGTTCAGGCTGTGCGGTTGCGCTGGGCGATCGCTCAGCATCACGACGCCATGCCGTCATTGGTCACCATCCCCACGATGGCTTCTTTATCGCCGATGTGGGCAGCCGCAACGGTACCTGGGTCAACCGTAAGCGGTTAAGTGTCCGCCAAAGACGAATTCTCAACGACGGAGATTTGCTCCAGCTCGGTAACATTCGCATCGAGTTTTTTGTGGTCAACCGTTCGTTGTCTGACCTCAATTCCGATCACGTGCCAGTCTATCTGGCCACCAGTCCGATTGGGGAATAATTTAAGGGGGCGATCGCACAGCCGCTGCTCAAGATGCCCCCTTATTTGAAGTAAGCCTTACGCAGCTGGGTGGTTTGATGGATGCTCTACGCCCACAAAACTACCCAGAACCCCAGGGGGGTGCTCCCAGAGCGATGGACGCTATTCCGCTGACCCATCATTACCAGATGGCTGCTTCCCTTTTTCATCATTTGATAACGTCGCTTCCAGACTGAGGCAGTTGCGCCCATTTACCTGGAGGCGATATTCGACTTTGTCCATCAGCCGATTGAGAATCAGCCACCCGTAGCCGCCTTCCTGCATCTCTTCGGGCTTGGGCGGCAGGTAGGTGGATAAGTCATAGCCCTTCCCGTAATCCCAAACCTCCAGTAAGATGTCCCGATCTTTTAGCTCCAGTCGAATCAGGACGGGCAAATTGGGTTGGTCTTTGTGGGCGTGGCGCACAACGTTTGAGTAGGCTTCGACCAACACCAGACGTAGACGGCTTGCCAGGCGAGACCAATCAACCGAGTTACCCAACTCAGCTTCCAGGCTTCCCAATAGCCAGCCTTCGACAATCGTCAAAAACCTCAAATCGCTGGGTACGTGTAGCTCAGTTCTCATCAACTACAAAATCTCCATTGAAAGAATGGTTTGGTCGTCTCCTTGCACCTCGTTATGGGACTGAATGTAGTTAAGGATTCTATCAACATCAGGGTCTCCCTGCTGCTGTAGGATCAGGTGCCACAAGCCTTGTTGGCCCAATAACGCCTGGGGAAAACTTGACGAACCGCCAGGCATCGGTCGTTCTTGTTTGCCCGTTGGTTGATGGGTCACGGTTGCTTCCGTAATCCCGTCACTGGCCAGGAGTAAAACGTCCCCAGCGCTTAAGGTGTATGACTCAGCAGACGCAGTCCACTCAGGGAGGATGCCTAGCGGAATTCCTCGCTGTGTTAAGCAAACAGGCTTGATGGGTTGGCTCTCTGAACAATTCAACCCATTTACCACAGCTTGGCGCGACCAAACTAATGGATAAACATGCCCAGCATTAGCATAAATCAATTTCTCTGTCTGAGGGTTGTATCGTGCTAAGACCATCGTAATCAAACAGTTGCTGTCGATAAGGCTGTCCATCAAAGTCTGGTTGAGCGTTCGCAGAATGAGATGGGGGTCGGGGGTGGGCTGCTGTGCTAGCTCTCGCCGCAACACCGAGATGGTACTGGCCATCAGCAGAGCCGCAGGAACCCCCTTTCCAGAAACGTCTCCTACTGCTAGCCAAACGTCATTTTCAGGGCTGACAAATACTTCAAAGAAGTCGCCGCCAATCTCTCGAGCGGGTAAGCAGCGGGCCTGAATTCTCAATTGATCCAAAGACTTCCAATTGTGGCGGAGCAGGCTTGTTTGAATCTGGCGAGCCACTCCCAGTTCAGCCTGCATTCGCTCGGTCTGCTCTTGAACACGGTGATAAAGCTTGGCCTGTGAAACAGCCAGAGCAGCCTGTTCAATGATGCTCTGAATCAATTCAACGTCTTCATGGTTCCATGGCTGTACGCTGGAGCTTCGATGAAGGATTAGAACAGCCAGGATTTCTTGCTGGTAGGTGAGTGGCACAACCAGCGAGTCAATCGCTCCGTCGTCTGCTGGGTGTTGAAGCTGTTTGATCTGCTGTTGCTGAATGGCATCCCGAATGTGCGCCAGGGGAATAGGCACATCAAGCTGTCCTAACTGAATCGACTTGCTTTGGTATGACTGGTCTGGCCGTGCACCTACAGGTGATGAGTGGAAGCACCAAACCTGGGAGGCATCGTCTGAATGCAACCAGAACTCTGTTCCTTCGGTGGGAATGAGCAGGCTTTCAGTGGCCCCAAAGGTGTCTGCAAAGATTGTAGTAATCGTTTGGAGAATCTGCCGATAATCTAACGACTCGCGCAGGGCTTTAGTAATGGCGTTGAAGGTCGACTCGCGGCGCAGGGCACGACGCAGGGTGTTTGTGCGCTGCTTAATAGCCTTATATGTTTCGACGGCCTGCTGCACGACAACCTGGAGGTCAATGGGTCGCCAGGGCTTGGTAATGTACTTAAAAACCTGCCCCGTGTTGATCGCATCCACCAGATCTTCTACGTCTGTGTAGCCGGTCAGCACAATCCGAATGGTGTCGGGGTATTTTTCGACCGTGCGGCTCAAAAACTCAGTTCCCTTCATTTTAGGCATCCGCTGGTCTGAAATAATGACCGCCATCTCACCCTCTTGCTCCAGGATTTGGAGAGCATCAAAGGCGCTTTTTGCCCGAAACACCTCAAAACTTTGCCGAAAGGTACGATATAGCAAATCTAGATTGTCAGTCTCATCATCTACGACTAACAATTTCAGTGGGTCGTGGCCTGACTGCGTCATCTAGATATCATGTCTCCAATCGAAGAATGGGATCATGGGCCAGGAATGGCTGCTCCCGTGTATAGTGTTCCACCGTTCTGTGACCGAATCCGAACGCTTGCTAGAATTCTGTAGACTCCAGCACCATAGATAATGTAAGCCAGGAACCCTCTTTCTCACCAGTTTATCCAAGGCCGCCTATTCAGTCTAATCGCATTGATTCCGTTGAGCTTGAATCTTTTCCTGAAGCCACGGAGGGATACCTAACGTTGCATTTCCATACAGACGTTCAAATTCCCGCCGAAAGTGGGCCGCAATGGTCTCATTCTCAATGACAAGCACAACCTCATCGTTTTGATGGTTAGCGGCCTCGCTCCAGTTTTGCGACCCCGTGATGACAATTCGGTCATCGACCACAGCAAATTTGTGGTGCAGGACGTCGCCATCGGGCAGTTGGGGGCTACCAACCGAGGTGAGGGGAGTCGTCCAGGGGTTGTTTTGATCCCCATAGCGGCACTGGCGATCGCCCAACTGTACCCCCAGCAAATCCAGCGCTTCACTGTAGTTGCGGTAGGCAAATCCGGGATCGATCAGGGCGCGGATCGGGACACCTCGCTGGTGGAGAGCCTGCAGTCGGGTGCTGATGGTTTGGTCAGAGAAGACAAAGAGGGACAGATCGATGGACTGGGTGGCGCTACTCAAGGTTTTGCTAATCAGCCCATTGGCGCTGTCCTCCCAGGTTTGGCGGCTGGCGGAGGTGGGGGAAAACTGCACCGTTACCTGGGTAGCTGTTGGGAGCGTTACCGTTTGGGGTGGACGGTAGGGCTTTTGCAGGCCGAACAGGCTGTCGGCGGTTTTGCCGGGGCCATCGCCCCACATCAAGCTGAACTCCTCACTGAACTGTTGGGCGATCGCCCCATCCTCAATCTGTACCAGATGGTTCACATTTCCCAGGCTGGTGGTCGAGCCATAGTCGCCGTGGGTGCCGCTCAGGGTGAAGTTGGCCGACCCCGTGACCACCGTGCGTCCATCGATCACCACAAACTTGTGGTGCATCAGGTCGCTGCCCTTAGAGCCGTCCGCCGTGTCGTCCAGGATAGGAACGCCCGCCTGGTGCAACAGCGCCAGGGCATCAACTTGGGCCGCTTCGCTGGGGGGCACCTGACCATCCTGGTTACGGTCGGCCAGGAGGAGGAAGTCGGCATACTTCTGGCGATCGCGCTCATCCAGTTGGCGCACCTGGTCGGGGGTCTGGGTGCTCCAGGTGCGGTTGTAGGTATTTTCAACGATCACCCGCACGGGCACCCCGGCCTGATATTTTTCCGCCAGAGCCTTGGCGATGCGGGGCAGCGTGAGTTCCTGGATGGCCATATCAACAGACAACTGGGCCGAGGCAATGGCGTCAAGAATCACCTGCTCCAGATCGTCTCCAGGGCGGTGGCGATCGCGATAGGGTTCGTCATAGGCCGCCGCCTGGGACTGGTTGAAGTAGACGCGGATCAGGGGATCCTGCGGTAGGGGGGGAATCAGCGCGACTTGTCGAGGTTGGGCCTGGAGCTGTCGCCAGACAACCAATCCCACCGCACCCAAGAGACCCACCGCTAGCGCGATCCCCCAGCGAGAACGGGACGACGGTAGAGGCATGACCAGAAATTGAGACAGGGCCGGGAACCCCTGATCGCCGGGCTTTCCGAGCGCTCAACGGGTTTCCTTCCCTAGATTGCCCAAACCTGGCCCTAATCCTCCAGATACCCCAAATCTCGCAGGCGGCGCTGCACCTCTGGGTCGTCAAAGCCAGCGGCACGGGCATTGGTGGCCATGGCAGGGCGATCGTAGTCATTCACAAACGCCTTCAGGCAATCCTGGAGCAGCTCCACGTTTTCCGGGAAAATAGCGCTCAGGTTGAGATTTTCCTGGGGGTCTTCCAGTACGTCATAGAGTTCGAGCACCTGGCCGCCCGTCTCAATTAGCTTGTGGTTGCCCAGCCAGATGGCACGGCGGGGCTGGTCGCAGTGGCGATCGCGAATGAGATCAGGCTGGCGCTTCTGCAGCAGGTTCACCACGTTCTGGGGCGGCACCGCTTCCGAGAACACCCGATTGCGCTCCGGATCAGACTCGGGCGGCTGGGTGAGGGAGAGCGATCGCTCTTCCTGACTGGCCAGCCCTACCACCTCCAGCAGGGTGTGGAACAGGCGGCGGGTGGAAACCACGTCCTCGCGAATGGTGCTGCGGGGGAAGCGATCGCTGGGATCCCGAATAATTAGCGGCACGTTTACCAGCTCGTTATAAAGGGAGATGGAGTGGCCAATGAACTGCTTTTCGCCCAAATGCTCCCCGTGATCCGAGCAGACCACCACCAGGGTATTGTCCAGCACGCCGCTGTCTTGCAGACGGCCAAAAAATTGCCCCAGGTAGTCGTCCTGGCAGGCCACCTCAGCATCGTACATGCCATCCAGGGTCGCCTTCTGGTGCTCATCTAACGCCCCCGCCAGGGGAGCCAGCCAGCCATAAACGTCGCTATTAAACTGGCGCAGATAGTGCCGTGCCCGCTGATCTTGCAAAACGTGCGGGGCAAAGCGCTCCACATATTTTCGGGGCGGATGGTAGGGCATGTGAGTGCCCATCAGGTTAATAAAGGTGAAAATAGGCTGGCCCTGGTCGGCCCCCCGTCGCTGGATGAGCAGTTGGGCCGCATCGTCCAGGGATTTGGCGGTGTTGCCCTTAAAGCTGAGGGCCGTCTGCCACAGGGGCACCATCAGCGGCGAAAACGACAGGGCCAGCAGCAACTCCGACCGGGCGAAGGAGTCTTGAACCTGGTTTAAGCCTTTAGCCAGCAGGCGCTTGAATAGCTGGCGGTAGCGATCCAGTAGCCCCTTGCGTAGCCCCGCCTGGTTGGGATAGGAGGTGAGCAGGCCGCTGTAGTTCAAAAAGCTGTAGAATCCGCGCCGCAGGCCGTTGTTAATCACCCCCACCAGGGGGTTGTTGCAGAAGCCAGCAGTGAAATACCCCCCAGCACTGAGGCGCTCGGCCAGGGTGGTCAGCTCGTCGGGTAGGACTGAGTAGGATTGCAGTACCTGGTGAGCCGAGGGATAGAGGCCGGTGAACATGGAGGCGTGGGAGGGTACCGTCCACTGGGCGGCGGAAACGGCACTGCGGAAGATGGTGGCATCGGCAGCCAGTTCATCCAGATGGGGGGAAGTCTGGAGGGGATAGCCATAGCATGAGAGGCGATCGGCGCGTTGGGTGTCCAACACGAGAAAAACGATGTCGGGGCGCGTTACAGACATAACTTACCTTTATTGCGGACGAACTGGAGAGGATATTGACTTATTTTGCCGTGACCTTCCTTGATTTAACATGGTTGCTGTTGAGAAATCTTCTGAAGTAGGGAGGATTGCGGTTTACCCGGTGGCTGATCTGGCAACATGTGCCTGGCAGCGTCAAGCCAGCATCCTAGAATCCCTGATCTATCCCTCGACTGAAACACGAGGCCCAGGAATCCACAAAGATCTACCGCGAGAATCCTACGGTCGGTTCAGGTCTCTTCCGCAGAAACCCAATAATATAGCGTTATGCTTTCGCGTTAGGACACTTAAGAGGTGTGGAACCCCCGCGACGCGGGGGTTCCACACTCAAACCTTAGCCCGTGAGGCTATATCAGGGTATTGAGACGCAGACCGAAGGAAACAATATTTATGTCAGGAATTATGTCAGGACTGAACCTGAACCGTACTGTCCAGGGTTTCCCGAAGGCGCTTCAGGCGGCCTGGGCGCGAGTGATTCTCAGCTTTCCATCTCTTTCCTTAATGGGTGCCGCAGCCGTGCTGGGGGTCGGAGGCGGTGTGGGCCTGATGGAAGCGGTTCTTCCGACATCCGCCGCTCAAGCGCAAACCGCACCGTTGAGCCAGTCCCTCCAGAGACTGCCCCAAGAACCTTTCGAAGCGTTTATTCAGCGGGCAGAAGTAGCCGCCGATGCGATGGTTGATCAATATTTCAGCCAGTATCCCCAGGCCAATCAGATTGCAGTGACCGTTATTGGCGCAAATCAGGGGCTACAGGCTCCGGTGCTGTCGGTTGATGTGACCCGCAGCCAGTGGCAAAGCCGCCCCAATCTGGAGCAGTGGGCAACCTATTTTCCCAGCACGCGAACCCTCTTAGGGTTTGTCAGCCCCACTTCAGAAGATGACAGCGAAGGTCTACCCGAGGCCGCGCCAGACGCAGGCACCGCCGCCCAGACCGACCAAACCACAGATGGCGTTATCCAAACACCGCAGGATGGATCTTTATCCGGGGGCGCATCGGTGGACGAAGACGACTCGACCACACCAGGGCCAATTCAACCAGAGACGTCGATTACCACCCCCCTGGAGGAAGTCGCGCCGCTTGAGGTTGATCCAGACGCTGGCGTTACGGATAGCGGTGATAACTTTGACTTCGAGGACACCAACGACTTCGAATTTACCCCCGACGAGGATGACGAGGATACAAACGTTGTTGACCCGTCTACCGACGCCATTCAGCCCGAAACCTCGATCACCACGCCCGCCTCTGAAGTCGCGCCCTTAGACGTGGCTCCGCCCTCAGACGTACCCGGTAGCGATGCCACTGATCTGAACGATAGACCTGAAGTTATTGAAGAACCGGCTGGCCGCTAGCCCCTTCTCCTAAAGGCATGGCAATGCCATGCCCCCAGGCATCTCACCTAAATTCACGTTCTTTAGCGGAACATGCTGCTGACAGAGCTATCTTCGTGAATTCGCCAAATGGTTTCACCCAAAAGATTAGCGACCGATAGCATGGTCAACTGTTCAAACCGACGCGACTCGGGAACCGGGATCGTGTTGGTGACAATCACCTCTTCAAAGAGGCCGCTAGACAGACGATCGGTGGCCGGAGGGGAGAAGACGGCATGGGTGGCGCAGGCGTAAACCTGACGTGCCCCTTCTTCCCGCAGGAGCTTTGCCCCCTCAGAGATGGTGCCTGCTGTGTCAATCATGTCATCGACCAGGACTGCCGTTTTGCCTGCCACGTCGCCAATCACGTTCATCACCTCAGCGACATTGTGGGCCTGACGGCGCTTATCGATGATGGCCAGAGGAGCGTCATTGAGCTTTTTGGCAAAGGCGCGGGCACGGGCTACGCCACCCACGTCGGGAGATACTACCACCAGGTCGGGCAGCTTTTTGCTGGCGAGATATTCAAGCAGCACCGGTGAACCGTAGACGTGGTCGAAGGGAATGTCGAAATATCCTTGAATTTGAGCTGAGTGCAAATCCATTGCCAGGATTCGGCTTGCACCCGCTTGGGTAATCAGGTTTGCCACGAGTTTCGCGGTGATTGATTCGCGACCCGCCGTTTTCCGATCAGCTCTCGCATAACCGTAGTAGGGGATCACTGCCGTGATTTGGCGGGCAGAGGCCCGACGGCAGGCGTCAATCATAATCAAAAGTTCCATCAGGTGGTCATTGACCGGATGGCAGGTGGGCTGAAGCAGGTAAACGTCACATCCTCGAATCGATTCCTGGATTTGGATGTAAAGCTCTCCATCTGCAAATCGCTTTCTCACCATAGGCCCCAGGTCCATCCCCAGGTAGCGGGCAACCTCTTGAGCAAGAGGAATATTCGCTGATCCAGAGAACAAAC
>JAYKGU010000026.1:0-3743 GCA_035285585.1 Synechococcales cyanobacterium | reverse complement strand
ACGGGTCAACGTCGTCATTCAGCGGCCTGAACCCCTGAGTTAATCCAGCCCCTGCATAGCGACGTACCTGGAAATTAGTAAAGTCCCGATTAAGCACGGTAAACAGGAACGGGAGTAGTCCGTTAGGTGACTCGTAGAAGACCTGATGGAAGGTGGGCATCAGCTAAAGAACCTCTCTATATCGTTGGCGATCGCATCTTCCAGGGCTACTAAATCCGCCTCTTCTACGAGTGGCAACCCTTCTGGGAATGGCCCCTTTTCAGCAAACAGGGAGGCGATACGAGCGGCATAGGGTAACTCAGAGAAGATGGCGATCGCGCTATCCGTCACCTCGGCATTTTCGCCCGTCAAGTCGGAACGCAGGCGACCTGAGTCAATGCCAAAGCCAGGATCATCACCCCCGCCCCGCGTGGCACCGCTCACCCGTTTCTTGGTGCCGATGCTGCTGGGTGCGTAGGGCGTTTGTTCTGCTGCCTGATCAAAGCGTGCGATCGCCTGTGGCTTGTAATAGTCGTCAAAGTAAGCGGTGAGCGCATCCTGGAAATCGTAGGAGGCGATCGCGCCCAACTGTTTGATAAATTCGTCAAGCCCTATGAAGTCGATCATTGACGATTGAGTTTTCGATATTGTGTGATCGCTTGCTGAAGAACTTCTTTGTTCTTGATCCCCAATCCAAGAGGAGGGGGAGCCGTCATGCTTTCAATAAAGTTGTCTTTTACATTTTTAGGAAGTCGCTTGCGTCCAAGCAATCCTCGTACCGATTCCGACTGAGAGAACATGTCAACCGTTTCATTTACCAGCGATCGCCGTATTTCTTTTTGCTCAAGTTCTTTTTGCTTTTGCTCGTATCTTTTTTGGCGATTCTCTGCCGCTGCTTTCGCTTTTGCTGCTGCTGCTTCCTTCTTTTTGCGTGCAGCAACCTCCCTCGTTTTTTGCTGCATGAATTTTTTGTTTTCTGGGATTTTGGCGTCTACCTGTTTAACGAAATCCTGATGACGCTTAATCCGTTGGCGTTCTTCTTTATTAAGCCCAGATTTATCCAACCCATTGCTTTTGCGTGCCAAAGCTTCTACCTTATCCCAGTCCCATCCATTTTTTGCGGCGGTTTCTTTCGCCTTTTGAAGGATAGGGGAAGCGATTGGCTTTTCTTGCATTCTACTTGCTAGATCAGGCTCAAACGCTTCCAGACGGTTCCTGACTCGCGTGTCTAATGACTCCCAATGCTCATTGCGAGACTTCGCGCCTGCATCTTTGTCTATTGCTCCAACCACATTGGGCGGCACTTCCTTGAGCGCAGGAGAATTGCTGGGTGTTGACGGCTTGCGCGATCGCCCCTTTTTGACGGCTTCCTTCGCTTTTCGAGTGGCGGCTTTCCCCTCTTCCGACGCAGAGGATGCAGATCCTCTAGCTCTCTTCCCACAGCGTCTACCTGCCTTATCGAGATCTTCAGGCGATTTACATGTGCGCTCTTTCGCATCAAACCGAGGACGGTCAGGCACCAACGGCATCCGATCAGCATCGAGCCTCATAAAGCCAGTGCCAGAGTCTACGAGCCACGGAAAGTAGGTCTTGTCATTCATAAGTTCGAACCTTTTTTATCGACACAATCTAGGGTGCCAACAAAATGGCGCAATGTCAACGTGTTGGCGTTCATAGGACTCTTGTTGCGCGGCGATCGCCCTTTAGGATGCTCAAGTTTAGCGATGGCTACCGGATACCTGCCTCCACGAAGGTAAAGCCCCACCGTTCAGCACCGCCAGCGGCATACAGTGGTTCCCCCATTGCCGTCACGGCAATCCAGGACTGCCCCTGGTCGGTCGAGATCTCCCATGCGGCATCAGGCAGTAGGGCAGCAGCATAGTCGCCGCCCAGGCTCTCCCTCAGAGAAGAATCCGGTATCGTGGCCCCGTAGGTGCGTAGCTGCTCAGCCTGGGATAGCTGGAATGGCATATCAGCATTGGCTTGCACCTGGCGATCGCTCACCAGCGGCGTTGGCCTGATCTCTTTGCCGTTGTACCGAATCCTGTACTCGCTCATTCCCAACTGGCCAAATAGGACGTCGGCCCTACGTCCGGTCTGTTCTGCGAAATATCGTTTCAAATTAGCTCCTCAAGCGATCGCCCATAGATGTGTCGGCAAAGGCAATTAGCACGGCATCGACACTCCTGGCCAGGATCAGGGATGGCCCCGATGGGCACCACGCCCATGCCCGCATAGCTCAGACACTCCTGGCAATGGTTGTCGGTAGCTCCCAGTACCCGCTTCACCCAGCCAAAGCCTGCTTCCTGGTGTGCGATCGCCCTCATCTGTTCATGAGTGAGTCGGAGCGATCGCGCATACAGGCGCAGGCGGGACTGTATTTGGGCGGGGGATTGGCTGCCCAGCTCGATTTCCATGCTGAAGCCGCGCAGGTAGTCGAACTGGCGCTGAATTTCGGCAACCAAATCAGTCCACATTCCCGGCTTCATGCCGTTCTGTCCACCTACCGCCAGCAGCGCCACACGGGTATGACGTTCTCGGAGCAGTTGGGCAACCTCTTCCTGCCATTCTTCCAGGCTAGAGCGACCTGATAGAAGCCGCTCGGAGAGCCTGTCCAGGTCGTTACTGGTGCGGTCTACTTCTTCAGTGAGCAGGTCTCGCATGATGCCCCGGTCTTTGGGCAGGTAGCGACCTGACCTGGTATTGCGGTACTGCTGCCGACTGGGACTCCATAGCCACAGGATGCCGATGGTTGCGAGCGCTAACAGTCCAGCCGTATCGCTTGGCTGATCTTCTACCTGGGCATCAAGTAGGCTCTCGTAGGGGGTGGCGACATACTGCGATCGCCACTCATCCAGGATGGCTTCTATCTCGTCTTCAGTGAGTTGGGCCAATGCCTCAAACTCTTCAGGGGACAGGATTTCGCCCAGGATGCGCCACTCTTCGCGGCTAATGGCATCCTGCCTGTAAATCAGGTCTTCAATTAGCGCTTGGAAATGGCCAGCGATCGCGCCCTCGTCGGCCCCATCCAGGCGGGTGGAGGGGTCGAGGGCTTCAATGGTGGCCAGAACAAATTCTCTATCCACGGCTCTTTGGTTCGAAGACTGTTTCCCCGACCTGGCCAGGGTAAGGCTCATTGTGCGGCACCATGCCTGCCTTTATTCCGAATGGGATGCCTTGCGGGAATGCCCTGCATTTGTATTCTGAGGTGCGCTTGTCCTGCTCTAGATGACGACACTGGTTACATCCACCTTCCATCGGGTCTCCTTATTTTGTGCTGGGGAGGTTCATTAAATCATTACCATATTTGGTTTTCTTGACTGAATCCGTTTCGCTGGGTTTAGTCGTCAGCAAAGAAGTGGCTTCAATAAGCTGTTTGGCTCTATCACTGCCTCTTTGAATCCGCTCGTCTTCATATATCACGACTTGGCGGCCATCAAGTGCAGCAATGTACCCCAAGTCTTTGACAAGGATGCTGTCATACCCTTTCGCCTTGATGAACTGCGTCAAAGCTTCAGAATCCACATTGTTTGACTGATCTCCGGGGAAGTTGGAGCCGATCTGGTCTATTTCTTTGCTGGTTACGATAAATGGATTTTTGGCTTTCACTCTTCCCGACATTACCCCAACCTCTGGTGTCGTCAGCCTCGTTTGCATCGCTGAAGATGCGTAGGATTCACCAATTTCTTTAGCCGCTCCCATGTAGAAGCCCTGTCCATATATCCCTCGTGTATTAAGTTCAGGCTTTGCGCCCTCCGTAGTGA
>JAYKGU010000025.1:0-19219 GCA_035285585.1 Synechococcales cyanobacterium | reverse complement strand
TGACAAGCTGCAGCTTTGTGGCTAAGGGTTACAATGCTTAATATTTATTAATCATATTAAATCATACGATCCGGGACAATACTGTGATCTCACCCCCGGTGTTAGAAAATTCACCGCTAGTTTCGTGCAAGGGGGTGGGATGCACTGACCGGGCTTCGTCTGACATACTGGTCTACGAAGCACCGTTCGCACTCCAGCCGCAGTGAGTTCGATGCTCGCCACTCCTAATTATCTGTCCTGAGCCAATCATCATGGGTAAGCAGCGCCTTCTTTCGGGAATTCAGCCAACCGGTGACCTCCATCTGGGAAACTACATTGGGGCGATTCGCAACTGGGTTGAACTCCAGCGTGACTACGAAAGCTATGTATTTATGGCTGACCTGCACGCCATCACCGTGCCCCACGACCCTGCCGCCCTGGCCGAAAATACCTACAAAACCGCAGCGATTTACCTGGCTGCCGGGATTGACAGCGATCTCTCAACCATTTTTGTCCAGTCCCATGTGTCAAACCATGCTGAGCTGGGCTGGCTGCTCACCTGCATTACGCCCCTCAACTGGCTGGAGGACATGGTGCAGTTTAAGGAGAAGGCGGTGCGCCAGGGGGAGAACGTGGGGGCGGGGCTACTGTGCTACCCGGTGTTGCAGGCGGCGGACATTTTGCTGTACGAGCCGGACAAGGTGCCCGTGGGCGAAGACCAGAAGCAGCACATCGAGCTGACCCGCGACATCACGGTGCGGCTCAACCACCTATTTGGGACGCCCGAGGAACCCGTCCTGCGGATGCCCGAGCCGCTGATTCGGGCGGAGGGGGCGCGGGTGATGAGCCTCACGGACGGCACCAAGAAGATGTCCAAGTCCGACCCGTCGGATTTGAGTCGGATTAACCTCCTCGACCCGCCCGATCTGATTCAGAAGAAAATTAAGCGCTGTAAGACTGACCCCATGCGCGGCCTGGAGTTTGACAACCCCGATCGCCCCGAGTGCAATAACCTGCTGACCCTTTACATGATCACCTCCGGCCAATCCAAAGAAGCCGTGGCGGAGGAATGTGGAGACATGGGCTGGGGACAGTTCAAGCCGTTGCTGACGGAGGCAGTGATTAACGCCCTGCAGCCCATCCAGGAGCGATATCGCGAAATCCGTTTTGAGGAGGGCTACCTGGAGGGAGTGCTACACCAGGGGCGGGAGCGAGCCGAGGCGATCGCCAACCAGACCCTGAAAAAAGTGAAGCAGGCCATGGGCTACGCCGCCCCGGTTTAGAATAGAAGATCTGGCGATCGCTCAGTTTGATCTCCGTTGCCCATTGCTGCCACCTGTCGCGCTAATTCTTAATGCTAAACCTGCATAGCCATTCCCAGACTCCCACCCACGCTGTTGGCTCCCGCTTCCGTCAGGCCCTTGGCGAGGGAGAATTTCTGATCACGGCGGAGGTGATGCCGCCCAAGGGGAGCGATCCGACCCACATGCTCCAGATGGCAGAGCTGCTGCGCGATCGCGTCCATGCCGTTAACATCACCGATGGCAGTCGGGCAGTGCTGCGGATGTCGTCCCTGGCGGCCTCCACGATTCTGCACCAGCGCGGCATTGAACCCATTTGTCAAATTGCCTGTCGCGATCGCAATTGTATTGCCCTCCAGGCCGACCTGATGGGTGCCCATGCCCTGGGCATTCGCAACATTCTGGCGCTCACGGGCGACCCGGTGAAGGCGGGCGACCATCCCACGGCGCGGGGCGTCTTTGAGCTGGAGTCGGTGCGCCTGCTGAAGCTAATCGACAAGCTCAACCAGGGCTTTGACCTGAACGACGCGCCCCTGGCCGATGGTGCAACCCATCTCTGTGCGGGAGCCGCCATTGATCCGCAGAGCACCAGCTGGTCGGGGCTACAGCGGCGGTTTGAGCGCAAGCTGGCGGCGGGGGCACAGTTTTTCCAGAGCCAGTTGATTTCCGACTTTGAGCGGCTAGAGAAGTTCATGGATCAGATTGCGGCGGGGTGCGATCGCCCCATTCTGGCGGGTATCTTCCTCCTCAAGTCTGCCAAAAACGCCCGCTTCATCAACCGCAACGTCCCTGGGGTTCACATTCCCGATGCCATCGTTGAGCGCCTGGAGCGGGCCGAGCATCCCCTGGAGGAAGGGGTGCGCATCGCTGCCGAGCAGGTGCAGATGGCGCGATCGCTCTGCCAGGGCGTCCACATGATGGCGGTGCGCCGTGAAGACCTGATTCCCCAAATCCTTGACCTGGCTGGGGTAGCGCCCATCCCCTCGGCCCTTTCCCACCGCTAAAAACGCTCCTATGGTAGAGGCGATCGCCTCCCATCGGCAGATACACTGAGAGATCTTAAGAAAGGTTAATTGATGTCCCGCAATTTAACACTTGGCCGTTTAGTGTTTAGGAAAGGGGCTGAGATCTCCTGTAGCTAGAAATAAAGACCCGGTGGCGAGGCGTCCTGGAAGCCAGGGCAGCTTTTGCCTATCGAGCATTGGTTTGGCTGGGGATGCACGGCGGTGCGCCCCGTTGTGGATTGGCATTTTTTTGTTTCTTTAGTTGTCATTAGTCGTCAACTCAGCACAACGGATTGATTTTAGAAATATGCAGGAAGTCATTTCGTCATCGACCTTAGTCCAAACCAATGGGCAAGTGGAGGAACCCGGTCGACGCTTTCGCCAGCTCCAGGCCCAGTTGCGCGATCGCTGGCAGGGCATCGATTACTTTGACCGGGACACCTACGACATTCTGGTGGTGCCGTCCCTCAGCCTGGACACCCGCGAACTGGAGAAGATCAAAGGCATTCACCACTACGAAGAGCGGCTGCTGTTTTCCGTAATCCGCCTGCGCAACCCCCGTACCCGGCTGCTCTACATCACCTCCCAGCCCATCCACCCCAGCATTGTGGACTACTACCTGCAGCTCATTCCCGGCGTGCCCATCTCCCATGCGCGCGATCGCCTGATGATGCTGAGCACCTACGACTCGTCCATGAAGCCCCTCACCGCCAAAATTCTGGAGCGCCCCCGGCTGGTGGAGCGCCTGCGCCAGTGCCTCAGCCCCGGCCAGTCCTACATGACCTGCTTCAACTCCACACCGATGGAGCGGGATCTGGCGGTGCAGTTGGGCGTGCCCCTGCTGGGGTTGGACCCGGACTTGCTCTACTGGGGCACGAAGGCGGGCAGTCGGCAGATTTTTGCGGAGTGCGAAGTGCCCCACCCCGACGGCAGCGATCTGGTGAATACGGCACAAGATTTGGCCACGATGACCGCCGAGCTGTGGGAGCGTCAGCCCCACCTAAAGCGCATTGTGATCAAGCTCAATGAAGGATTCTCCGGCGAGGGCAATGCCCTACTGGATCTGGCTCCCCTGCAATCTGTCGCACCAGGGGAAGCCTCCCATCGGCAGCGGGTGGACGCGATCTGTCAGCAATTTGAACAGCTACGCTTTCAGGCTCCCTGCGAAACCTGGGAGAACTTTCGCAGCCGCATTGGAGAACTGGGGGCGATCGCCGAAGCCTTTGTGGAAGGGGATGAAAAGCGATCGCCCAGCGTCCAGGGACGGATTACCCCAGCAGGCGAAGTGGAGGTGATCTCCACCCACGACCAGATCCTGGGTGGCCCGGATGGCCAGATTTTCCTGGGGTGCCGCTTCCCTGCCGACGAAGCCTACCGCCGCCAGCTCCAGGAGTGGGGCCGCCGCGTGGGCGAGAACCTGGCGGCCAAGGGTGCCCTGGAGCGCTACAGCGTGGACTTCATTGCCGTGCGTCGTCCCGGCACCGAGAATCGGTGGGACATGCAGGCGATCGAAATCAACCTGCGCAAAGGTGGCACCACCCACCCCTTCATGACCCTGAAGCTGCTCACCAACGGGCGCTATGACGCCGACAGCGGGCTGTTCTTCGACCACGAAGGCAATCCCAAGTACTACATCGCCTCCGACAACCTGCAAAAGCCCTCCTACCGGGGGCTGCTGCCCAGCGATTTAATGGACATCATTGCCCACCATCGCCTCCACTTCAATAGCGCCACCGAGACGGGCACCGCCTTTCACCTGATGGGCTGTCTGTCGGAGTTTGGCAAGCTCGGCCTCACCAGCATTGGCAACTCCCGCGAGCAGGCCGAGGCAATCCACAACCAGGTGGTGCGCGTGCTGGATGAGGAAACCCGCCATCAGCATTTGAACGCGCCTTCGCCCCTCTCGACGCCCCGCATTACCTGGAACGGTCAGGTGTGAGGAGTTTTTGCTTTGGGTAAATCTCTGAGGTTTTTCCTGGAAATCTCCTAGCCCATGCTCAGTAGCCGGAAGTTGATGTTGAGAACCGCACTGATGGTGTCGGGCATGGACTGGGGGCAGGTCTGGGCCAGGGCCTGAATTTTGTCCAGGCAGGTGGCCAGGATGGGGTGGGGGACTTTAATCACGTAGTCGGCAAAGGCGCGGGCGGCGATCGTGCCACTCAGAGTAAAATCTAACAGCGATTGGCGGACATCGGGAGAGAGGCGATCGCCCCCCACTTCCTCCAGCCTTTCCGCCACCAGCCGCTGGTTGGCGATGTTTTTGATGGAAACCAGCAGCATCTCGTCTTCCCGCAGGGGAATGACCGTCTGGCCAATGTCCACCAGGTAGCGATCGCCCTCCGTTTCCAAAACACAGCCGCACTTTTCAAAGCGATGGGTCGCCGCCACGATGTCGCCCCGGCGGTAGAGATTTCTGGCAGCGCACATAGCGTCCTCCCGATCCTTCAAAACCTAAGATAATGCATCAGGTCGGCAATCAGCGCACCCGAAAGTTGGAGACGCGCCTGAAAATCCGCCAGGTTGCGATAGGGAGCCTGCTGGCGATGTGCCACAATTGCCTGGGCCAGCCGCAGATCCACCGCAGGCAGCCGCAGCAGCCGCTCGACGGAGGCGGTGTTGGGGTTAACGGGTTCAAGGGCCACCCCGCTTTCGGGGGCGTAGTAGCAGAACTGGAGGACGGGGGCGATCGCCCGCAAATTCTGCACCGACTCCCCCAAAGCCGCCGCCAGATCCTCCAGGCTGTGGAGCGGCACGCCGGACTGGGTGAGCTGCACGAGCGATCGCGCCTGGTGAATGGAGATTCCGGGGAGCCGCAGCCAGTCGTCTACCGTCGCCCGGTTCACGTCAATGGCAAACCCTAAACGAGCGGCGATCGCCACTTCCTCCAGGGACTGGAAGCGGTAGTAGGGGGTGTCGCGCAGCTTTGCCTGGAGGGTGGCTTCCTGTCGCCGCTTGCCAACCGTCCGGTCAAAGGCGACCTGCCACCAGCGATCCGCCATGAGGTGTTCCTAAGCAAATAGCTCGTTGGATCGCTGGTAAATGGCCGCCAGGTTGACCCGCAGACCCTGGCCCAGGCGGCGTTCGATCAGGTTTACCGGCATCAGGCGGGTGGGGGTCACGAACAGCGTGTAGCCCAGGAGCGTGGCCGATCGCCCATTGGACTCAGCCGGGTCTAGCTGCCAGTGGCCTGCAAAGCTTTTGAAATCCCCTTCCACCATCTGAAAGTCAAGGCGGTGGGGAGCCTGTTCCACCATGTCCAGCACCACCCGTGCCCGGAAATTGAACTTGAGCAACCGCTGGCTGCCCACCTGCTCAATGCGGATGCCGCCTTCGGGGTGCTCCAGCCGCTGGCTTTTAGCTAGATTGGGGATGAAGTCCGCCAGGTGCTCATAGTCCGTCAGAACTTGCCACACCCGCTCAACCTCGCGGGGAATCAGCAGTTGGGCAGCGATGCGGCGCTGCCGACCGGCTAACTGTTCCGTCTGCACTTCGATGGCATTGACCCACTCGGCATCCAGCTCGCCGTAGTCCACCAGGGGAGCCTCGGCGGCACCCGTGGGATCCTCCGTGAACATCACGTCTTCGGCGAAGGGAAACAGATTGCGGTCAGGGTTCATCGCATCCATAGAAATGTCCTACTAAAGTCACATAGGCCAGATCCAGCCGCCGCTTGTCAAGCCGCTTTGGGATCAGGATGCCCAATCCGTTCATGCCGCACACTCACCTTTAACCCGTTTTAGCGCGGCGGGCGACCTAATGCAAATGGTGGTGCTCCCGTTGCATCGCCCAGCGTTTGTACTAGTCCCGTCTAATTCGCTATCCTGTTGGAATTATCCCACTTGCATTGCCCACTTATTTCTGTGGAGACGCGCCATTCCCATGACCCCAACATCGGCAGACCGGGTTCCTGTCCATGCCATTGGCACCGTGAAAGGGCCGGGTGAGAACGGCAACCAGTACGTGTTCATCACCGCCGACGATCGCCACGTAAAAATTGGCGAGTTCGTCTACTATTCGGTCAACCTCGCGGAGGGGAGCACTGGCGGAGCCACCCGTCTGGACGAGGGGCGGGACGACGTGCGCATTCTGGGGAAACTCTCCGATCGCCGCCTGATTGACCACCTGCCCGACCGCATCTTTGCCGATACGGAAATTGACCCGGAGGCGATCGCCACCCTGATCGGCTTCGACCACCCCAACCCCGCCATCTACGAAGTCACCGTGGACGTGGTGGGCTACTTCGACTCCCGGCTGGGATTCATGAACCCCCGCCGCGCCCCCACCCCCGGCACCAAGGTCTTCCTGGCAGACGATGCCATGCTCACCCAGGTGCTGAACAAGCGCCAGCCAGAGGAAATCGGTGCCGCCCACATCGGCCAACTGCTGCTGCGGGAGGCGGGGGCGGTGCCCATTGCCCTGGACGTGAAGGAGCTGGTGAGCACCCACATGGCGATTCTGGCGGGCACCGGGTCGGGCAAGTCCTACACGGCGGGGGTGCTGGTGGAGGAGCTGCTGCTGCCCAAAAACCGGGCCGCCGTCCTCATCTTTGACCCCCACGGCGAATACGACACGCTGACGGCCATGCGGGGCCATGCCGCCTTCCAGGGAGAGGACGGCTACGAACCCGTGGTGAAGGTGCTCAGCCCCGACGATGTGCGCATCCGCATGTCGTCGCTGGACTACTACGACATCCTCACCCTGCTGCCGGAGATGAGCGATCGCCAGCAGTCCATCCTCAACAAAGCCTTCGCCATCCTCAAGCGGCACAAGCGGGGCGACTACCGCTGGGGCGTGCAGGACTTGATTGCGGCGGTGTACGAAGCCGACAGCACCCAGGACGAGGAGGGCAATGAAAAGGTAGGGTCATCGGCTCCGGCGATTGAGTGGAAGCTGGATCGATTGGCGCGATCGCCCTACTTCCACCCGTTTGAGCACCTCTCCCCCAAGTCCCTCTTCGAGCCAGGGCAAGTGACGGTGCTGCAAATGAGCGAAATCAGCCAGGAGGAGCAGCAGGTGATCTGCGCGGCGGTGCTGCGGCAGGCCAACCACGCCCGCATGAATACGGTGAAGGAGCTGATCGAGCCGGACGACGAAAACTACCTGCCCTACCCCGTTTTTATCCTGATTGAAGAGGCCCACCGCTTTGCCCCGGCCCACGAGCCGTCCCGCTGCAAGATGATTATTCGCACCATTCTCAGCGAGGGGCGTAAGTTTGGCCTGGGGGTGGGGCTGATTACCCAGCGACCGGGCAAGCTCGACTCCGACGTGCTCTCCCAGTGCATGAGCCAGTTTCTCATGCGCATCGTCAACCCCACGGATCAGGACAGCCTCAAGTACGGCGTCGAGGCGGCGGGGCGGGATTTGCTCAAGGAACTTCCGGCTTTGACCAAAGGCCAGGTGATCATCGCCGGAGCCTGCGTCAACACCCCGGTACTCTGTCAGGTGCGCAAACGCATCACCGCCCACGGTGGCGAAACCCTGGATGCCCCCGCCCTCTGGCAGCAGCATTTCCAGTCCCACCAGGTGAAAGTGCGCCAGATTGAAAAAGCGCCGATGGCTTCCCGTTCCCGTGCCAAGACCTTTGGGGGCATTAGCATTGAGTGAAATTTTGTCGTTCAAAGCCCCTCTCTTTCTCTGGGAAAGGGGTTTGGGGTGAGGGCGCAATGGGCTTTGACCTTTCGGGTGCAGCGCGGGACTCATAGCTCCCCAAACCCTCAAAAGGTTAAAAAACCGTCGCTTTACTCAGGCTTTATGCGTTCGTGAAGCATAGGGATCATTTTGCTATAAAGATTTCGAAAATAGTGCGGGGCCAGCAACAATTCATTAACAGAGAGACTTCGGTATGTTTACGGACACGGGTATCAGCGTAAGGCGGGACGCTTTCCCAAGAATAAAATTCATGAGTCAGGAGCCAGCAGTCAGCTCTCTCCTGAATTCTGGCTCCTGGATTCTGGCTCCTGTCCAATCAGGATTTCCCGCCTTAAGTTGATACCCCTTCCAGGACATGAATCCAGGCTTGGTTAGGCAAATAAGGAGATTTCCAGGAAATAATTTACCCTCGGTTAAGTAGAACTGCATGGAAAAACGAAGGTTAGAAAACCGGGGGAGCGCCCCACCGGGGCGCTCCCCCGGGTTTCTAACATGAATTTAATTGTGCTGACCTACTTAAACCCTTGGTAAGGGGCCATTTGCCCCTACGTCGTCGGTAGGATCATTCTCAAAAATCTCCTAAGTAGGTGGTCACCAGTAAAAGAACCTATCGTCAGAGTGCGCACCCCGACTGCCTTGTTGATAGCCAGACGCTTACTTGGACTTGAAACACTTTCTTCGGTAGGAGTTTATGTCTGGAAACGTCATTTTCATTCACCCAGACGGCACCAGTCCGTCTCACTTTGCTGCGGCCCGCCTTGCCGCTGTTGGCCCTGATGGTCGCCTCAACTGGGACGAAATGACCGAGGCGGGAGTGTACCTGGGGCACCTGGATGACAGTATTGTCTCCACCTCCAATGGCGGTGCCGTTGTCCATGCCTATGGCGTCAAAGCCGCCTCTTCGTCCTTTGGGCTGGATGAAGATGGTCGGCAATACACCTCCCTGGCAGGCCAGCAGGGGGTTGGGGCGGGTGCGCCAAACAACACCATTATGGAAGATGCGATCGCCGCAGGTCGCCCCACCGCCGTCATCAATTCCGGCTTTATCGCCGAACCGGGTACGGGGGTTTTTCTTGCTTCGGCGGATAACCGCCGCGACACGGAGGCCATTACCGCTCAGATTGTAGAGTCGGGGGTCAACGTTATCCTGGGGGGCGGCGAGACGGACTATCTGCCGGTGGGCACGCGAGGCTTCTTTGGGGAAGAAGGCACCCGCACCGATGGCCGCAACTTGATTGAAGAGGCCACAGCCCTGGGCTACACCGTGGTTTTTACCCTGGAGCAACTGCGCGCCGTTGATCCACAAACCGAGAAGCTGCTGGGCATCTTTGCGGCGGGTGATACCTACAACGACGACCCAGAAGGGGCGCTCATTGATGATGGCTTAGTGCAGGCCAATGGTGACCTGATTCTCTACGGCCAGCCCCCCCGCAACCCCAATCCCCCCACGGTTGCCGACATGCTGCGGGCGACCTTGAACCTGAATCTATTTCGCAACGAAGATGAAGGGTTTTTCATCGTCTTAGAAGAAGAGGGCACCGATAACTTTGGCAACAACAACAATGCGGCGGGCACCATTGAAGCGGTGCTGCGGGCTGATGCGGCCATTGGGGTTGCCCAGGACTTTGTGGAAACCGTCAACCCCAACACCCTGATTCTGACGGCGGCGGATTCCGATGCGGGCGGTCTGGAGGTGATTGACCGGGGTGGCGATCGCACCGGCACAATTTCGTCCCAACCTTTCCTCAACGGCGCAGGAAACACCAGCACCTTTGATATTGCCCTTGATGGCCAGACCGGCAGCAATACGGCTCCCTTTGTTACAGGTGCCCCCGATCAGGATGGCGATCGCTTCAGCTTTGGGGTGGCCTGGGCGGGCTTACAGGACTTTGCGGGCGGCATCGTCTCCAAGGCGTTTGGGTTAAATGCCGACCAGCTCCCTGCCACGGTGGACAACACGGGCATCTATCGCCTGATGTACGAAACCCTGTTTGATGTGGACTTGAACGCCCCCGCTGGCGTTCCTGCCGATCCCACTCCCGCCCCCAGGGCCACCCAGGCCACCGGCGGCGTTATCTTTATCCATCCCGATGGCGCTGCTCCATCCCACTATGCGGCGGCCCGACTGGCGTCCCAGGGGGCAGATGGGCGGCTGAACTGGGATCGGATGAGTGAGGCGGGCGTCTACCTGGGCCATCTGGACGACCGGATAGTAGCCACTTCCAACGGGGGAGCCGTGACCCATGCCTATGGTGTTAAAGCCGTCGCCTCCTCCTTTGGCTTTGATGAAAACGGCGTGCAATATACGTCTGCAGCGGGAACCCCCAATACCCTCATGGAGGACGCGATCGCCGCCGGTAAACCCACTGCCATCATTAATTCCGGCTTCATTGCTGAACCGGGTACTGGAGCCTTTCTCGCTTCGGTTGCCAGCCGCAACGACACGGCGGCCATTACGGCCCAGATTTTGGCATCGGGGGTGAATGTCATCCTGGGGGGCGGCGAAACGGACTATCTGCCGGTGGGCACTACGGGCTTTTTTGGAGAAGAGGGCACCCGCACCGATGGCCGCAACTTGATTGACGAGGCCAGGGCCGCAGGCTACACCGTGGTCTTTACCCTGGAGCAGCTCCAGGCCGTCAGTCCAGGCACCGAAAAGCTGTTGGGCATCTTTGCGGCGGGCGATACCTACAACGACACCTTTGAAGATCGTCTCCGGCAGGACGGCCTGGTGGATAATGCGGGCAATCTACAACTCTATGGCCAGCCGCCGACCAACCCCAATCCGCCCACGGTGGCCCAAATGCTGGCCACCACCCTGGGCCTGGATCTCTTCCGCAATGCTCAGGACGGGTTCATGGTGGTGCTGGAGGAGGAAGGCACTGACAACTTTGGCAATAACAATAACGGGCCAGGGGCCGTGGAAGCGGTGCTGCGGGCCGATGCGGCCATTGGCGTGGCGATGGATTTCGTCAACACCGTCAATCCCAATACTTTGGTGCTCACGGCAGCGGACTCCGACGCCGGTGGCCTGGAAGTGGACGACAACCCCGCCAACCTCACCCGTGTGCAGCCCAACCGCTTTCCCTCAGGGAACCGCTACGACGGCTTTGCGGTGCCTGCGGATGGCCGTCGCGGCAACAGCGCTCCTTTCCAACCCTTTGTTGCAGGTGTGCCGGACGTGAATGGCGATCGCTTCGAGTTTGGCACCCTGTGGACGGGCACCCCTGACTTTGCTGGCAGTATTGTCTCCAAAGCCTATGGCTTAAACGCCGAGATGCTGGGCGCAACGGTTGATAACACCGATTTATACGCCCTCATGTATCGCACTCTATTTGGCATCGATCCCGAAGCCAACGTCAACCCAATCACGCCCACCGACCCGACTCCACCCGTCACACCTCCCGTTACACCTCCCATCGCCCCACTTCCCCCCATCGACACCCCTATATCTGCCGATTTACTTCCATCCACCGACCTCATGCCGCTGCTTGAAGGGGCAATGGGTACACCTGTTGTGATTAAATTCAAGCGTGGCGCGCAGATCCAACGGTTCCGAGGGAGCCAGAAGAGAGACCGGTTAGCTGGGACGAATGGCAGCGATCGCCTGCTGGGCAAAGGCGGCAACGATCGCCTGCTGGGCAAAACCGGCAAGGACAACCTCGCTGGCGGCAAAGGCAACGATATCCTCAAGGGCGGCGGCGGTCCAGACCAGCTCAATGGGGGCGATGGGCGCGATCGCCTCTCTGGGCAGCGGGGCAGCGATATCCTCATCGGCGGGAAGGGGGACGATATTCTCAACGGCGGTGCCAGCAAGGATATGTTTGTCTACACCAGCCTGAAGGATGGCACAGATACCATCAAGAAGTTCGAGGTTACCCAGGATGTAATTGATCTGCGCAAAATCTTCAATGCCCCAGCATTTACCGGCAGCAGCGACTTCCAGCGGTTCACTGAATTTGTCAGCCTGGTGGAGGCCAATGGCAGCACGGAAGTGCGGGTAGACACCGATGGTCTGGGGACGGGTGTTGATACAACGCTCCTGGCTGTGGTGCAGGGGGTAACGGGTCTTACCTCTGAAAACTTCGTCGTGAGTTAGGGAAGCAACAGACTCCAGGGGCGATCGCTCATGGGGGAGGGCTAGCTGAAGTGAGAAGAGGACGCGAACGTGGACGAATTGGAGCAAGCGCGGGAAATTTGTCGAGGCGATCGCTTTCAAAGGAATGCACTCTGTAAGAGTGATTGCACTGCCTCAAAAGAACATAAAAGGAGCGATCGCCCTTGCTAGGCAGAAAAGAGGAATGGGTGGGCGATCGCCATCCCTCCCATTTCCCTTTCTTTTGGTTGCTTGCTGCTATCCGTTGCTGAATAACCGTTTGGTGAGAATCCGCATGATTTCGTTGGGGTTGACGGTGGGCAGGGGTTTAGACCACTCGTGGGGTTGGGCGTAGCCGAGCTGGTACATGCGGTGGACGTGCTGGGTGACGACCTGCACGGAGCCAACGGCGATGACCCGCAGGATTTCGGGGTCGTTGTTTTTAGGCAGACAAAGCGGGGACGGGGTACCCGTCTTAACTGAATCCATTGGTTAGTTACTCCTGTTTGGGTGAACGCGCCCAAACAACGCCACCCCGTAATGGCATGGCAAGACGAGGCGGCTATAACAGGAGTAAAATCCGTATAGCCTCCGCGCTGCTGTGACAGCGTTCGGGGGTTAGCTTCCTGGAAGTGTGCTACCACTTTCAGGGAGCGCGGGTTGTTTGAGCGCTAGACAAGAGGGTAGCGCAAGTTTTCATGAGAAACAAGCGTATTAAGCTACGAATAAAGATAAGTAAAGGTTATAGGATGACGTCGGTTAGCAGCGCGTTAGCAAAGCCCGCAAAACCGTTGATCGATTTGCATTGCAGCATTCATTCATCAGCTTCTTGAGCTTTGGCGTAGGTAGACAACACTTTTTGCAACACGTTGCGGTCTGTCTGCCAATCCACATCAGTACGGAACACCTTTGGGTCTTTTGTCCCGTCTAGGTGCGTCCAGCGGGAACCGTAAAAATCGCTGATGACGACAATAAGCCGTTCGCTGGGACTAAGTTTGGCAGCCTCAATTGCGGCAGCGAGTTGCTCTGCCTGTGCATAGGCAGTCGCCATCTTTTCTACTGCCTTATCGTTATCGGTGTAAGCCCCACCCCAGGCAATCTGGAGAAACAGCGCCAGGGAACCTCGCACTAGGTAGTAATGCATGGCGTAGGAGTTGATTCCGTGCCCTGTATGACCGAGGACAACGTAATCGGCTACAGGTTGGGTGCTGACTTCCTCGACAAACTGGGCAATGCCGTAAGGGTCGGGGATATCTGTCCGGGTGCTGTATACCCAGGGGGCAAGCAGGCAGAAAGTGTCGTGCATTTCTGCCGGGATGTGGGGAAAAGGTAGCCCCTCCGTGGCAAAAAGCGCCTGGGCTTTACCGAGAGGGCTGACATCTGTGCTCATTTTTGCTCCTGCTTGGGATACATCGGCTGTAGTGTTTTAGGATTCATAAACAAATTTTTTCTTGATCTCTTCTTTGTTAAGTTCCGCCTTCAGCCATTCCAGCCGTTCCATGAGAGACTGCTTCATCTGTTCTAAACTCTCTGATGCTACTTTCCCCGCGAAGTTCTTGTTTAAAACGCCCTTCAACAAATCAGGATCTAGTTGAATAATTTTATTTGCAAAATGTCCGTCTATTACTCGTAAATCTTTTGGATAATAGCCTGCAAAACCTACTGATCTGCTCTCTTTTTGATTTAACATCTCTTTGCCAAAAAGCTCCCCCAAAATCAGGTCATTATCAATTCCTGTGACGGTATCTTCCCCAATAAAAAAGTTTTGTGTATGCCGATCAAACTGCCCCAGAATAATATCGAGGAGAGAAAGTCTGGAAAAAGCGAGCTGAGTTTTCAAGTCAAATTTATCCGCATCAATTGCAAATTCTGATGCTTCTTTGCCGGAAGCGCCTTGCATCAGAAGCCCACGCACCTTGACTTTGCCGTCTTTTCCGGGAACTTCTAGAGAGTCAACAATGAACGAGGCAACAATCGTATCTCCACCCAGTATCTGATCTATTTCATACGCTGCGACGTTGCGTTCAGCTAGACGTGGGTTCACTCTTCTAATTCCATAAGACGCACCGACAGCCTTGCCTTCTAAAGTACCATCAGTTTCCTTGACTAATGGGGCCCAATCTATCTGGTTAATACCTTGCTCCCTTAATAGCTTAAACTGCTTCACATTCTCGTTAGTGATTATGTCTTCCTCTTCGGTAGGCTCGGCGGTAGAAGATTCAATGTCTTTCAGCATATCTTCCAGATAATCTTCCAGATGATCTTCGTCAACATCATATTGTGCTCTATCCTGAAGCAAAAACACCTTAAAGAACCAAGTTGAGCTTCCCTCAACCTTCTTCAAACTTCCGTCAATTGCTTTTTGTACACTGAAGTTGAACGTGATTTTGTATAGTCCTGCGTTGGCGTTTCCCTTGTTTACTGGTTCAACACCCTTTACATTTGCATCAACAAAATCACTTTCGGGTTTCAAATTCTCCAAATTTGTATAAGTCGACTCGCCGCTGCTTGGCTGTGACAACTGACTAAGAGGTTTCACTTCCTCATCTTTTTCTCCACTAATAGAGTTTGGTTTAATGTCGTCACCATTCTGCAAGACACTAGAGGTTTTTTCTTCCGCATTGTTCAAATTTCCACTAGTAGGTTGGCGTTCGGAGTTCAAACTCGTAAAATCTGTGACGAAAGGAGGGATCTCTTCACCCTTTTCTTTTTCGCTAGTAAAGCCTGGGTCAATGTCATCTAAGCTTGTGTCGGTAGGACGCTCATCAATTACCTGTGGTGGTTGATGAGAGAATTTTACCGTCTTCTTTTGTTCTTGTTTCGCTTGCCTTTTTAATGTAGAAATAGCGTCCCAACGGCGATCAGTACCGGAAACATTGACCTTTGCTGCGTGTTTATTTAGCCAAATCTCACAAGCTGTTATCAAATTATTGAGCGTAACTTGATCTCGTGTCCTGTGATACTGAGTAAGCAGCCGTACGATATTTTTGTAGTGTATGGAGCGAAAGTGTTTTTTCCCTGCGCCTTTTTCCAGTTCCGAAGGGTTCATGAGCTGGCGCTGGATTAAAGGCTCGCTGCCGAACTGGGTTTTTGTAGGATTAGGTTGATCAATCTGAGCCTGTAGCGGGGGCACAGCATTCTGTTGCACCACATGGGTCAACTCATGGGCAATCAACTCCTGCCCGCCACGACTTCCCGGATTGTATGCCCCCTGCCGGAAGAACACATCTTGCCCTGTCGTAAATGCCTTCGCCTGAATCGACTGATTCAATGCATCCGACTTCGCATCCGTATGCACCCTTACCCCACTAAAATCAGCGCCACCAAACGCTTGTTCCATCGGTGTGCGGATCGCGCCTGCCAGCGGTTGTCCACTGCCGCGAGTTTGTTGAATCGCAGTTTCAAGTTCTTCCTCAGCCGCGATCGCGCCTTCCCCCGGCTGTTGCACCAGTGATTTCGTTGGCAACTCATTTTGCCCTGTCTCATCTAACCGCTGCACCACCGCCTGAGCCACTCGATCGGCTTCCTGTTCGTAGCGATCGCCCGCTGCGCCAATGGTTAGTTTGGTCTGAATCGGAGCTGCGGGTTGCCCCCAATTTCCTCCGAATCGTTGAGCGTCTAGCTTGGCGGCCCGGTCCAGCTTTGCCTGAAGGATAGGATTGAGCGGCTGCATCGTTAAGTGGGTGGGCCGATTCAAGGTAGTGAGGTTGAGCGTCCTCCGATCCACGGTTGAAGACCTGTCCACAGGGGGGCCTGTTAGTAAGGGTGCGGCGGGAATCATGGGGTTGGTGACGGGCGATCGCACCAGGTTGTAGCCAAAGCACCGGTTGTGGTCGAGTTGGGCCTGCAGGTCGGGAGTTGCTTGAGTGTCTGCAGTTACCACTGGGGCAAAGGGACGAGACTGAATCTGACCAGGGGGTTGAACTGGGCTTGAATGATCAGAAGACTTGGATGAAGTGCCACGGCATTGACGCATGATTCGGAATCCAGTTTCAGGGGAGCAACTGAGGGGAAATTTGGGCGCTATTGAAACGGTTAATTGGGCGATCGCTGACTTAGAAGATTTTCAAGGAAAAACACGTCAGCTCCTAGGGGCGACGCGTTTCGTAGTCGCCCCTAGGAGTTTCTCTCGAAAGTTTGCCGAAATGTGCCGCCCCTACCACGAGCGACGATGCGGGTAGAATGCACATCAATTATGGCATGGAGAATTCTTTGTGCTCGTTCATGGAGAGCAAAAATTAAATTTCCTTGCGCACCCATCTCTGCACCTCCTCATCAATGAGGGGGCGTTCGAGCTTGACGTTTGCAACCTTCGACCCCACTCCCACCGATCCCGTCGCGGTCACCGGAGCTGCGGCTCCAGTGGCACGCTTTCCCCATCGGTGCCGGAAACCCTTTCCCCACGGAAACGCCGCCTCAGTTCGATTAAACTACAAGGGATGACAGCAAGAACCATCTCTAAGGTTGCAGTTCACGAGGCAAGCGATCGCATGATGAAGGCGGCATCCCGATACTGGCGGTTGATTCGACTGCGGGCGAGCGGTCAGCGCCAAATTGACGAAATCGTCACCGCTAAAGCCTTCTTTCAGGATCGCTTTGCCGCCTCTGATCGCGCCGACAGCGACCTGCAGCGCCAGCTCTGGCAATTCATGCAGATTGACGGCGGGGATGACCACCCTGCGAGCCTGTGCCTGCGCTGCTTCATTTCCTATCAAATTGACCAGGTGTGCCTGAAGCTGGCGGCCCAGTTTGGCTCTCAGCATGGCTTCAGCCGCGAAGACCTGCTGCCCTTTGTGCTAGACGATCCGGGGGCGACGGGGCGATCGCCCCAGACCACGGCGTCCTTCGCGCTGGACGTTCTGCAAACCTTCGACCCCAACCGGGCCGGACTGGCCACCTGGGTGACCCAGCGGGTGAAGCACCACCGCGAACTGAATGCCTTTCTGCTGGAGCAGGGCGTTTACATGGTGAGCGACTGGGCCATTTTGAACGATACGAAATTGCCCCAGCTCCAGCGGGTGCTCACCGAGTTCCATGCCCTCACCCCGGCAGAAGTTCAGGAATTTGCCCAGGTGCTGCGGGCCTACCACCAGGTCTATCGGCAGGATCGGCTGAACAGCCTCACGGTTACCAAAGGGCGAGCCTGCGCCGCCCCCACCCAGGAGCAGCTCGACCGGATGGTTGTGACCCTCAAGGGCGATGTCAGCCCGCCCCCCAGCCCGGCGGCGGTGATGGGCCAGCTCCGCACCCTGGCCACCTACCTGCGGCAGTATCGCATTCACGCCAGGGGCGGCGCAGTGACTACGGAGTCCCTTGACCAGCCAGAGCTGCAGGCCACCCTGGCAGCTCCGACCCACGAGGCCGACGAGCAGACAGAGTTTTTGCAGCGCTATCGCCAGGAATTTTCCCAGTGCCTCGACCAGGCCCTGGCCCAGGTAGTGGGCGATCGCCTCGCATCTTTCCAGCGCCGCAAAAGCACCTCCCCCGATCAGTTTCTTAGAGGACTCCACCTGTTCCACTGCGAGGGCCAGTCCATGGGCGAGATGGCCAGCGAGCTGGGGCTGAAGGCGCAGTACCAGGTGACCCGGCTGCTCAAGCTCAAGGAATTTCGGGCCGATGTGCGCCAGAACCTGCTGCGGCTCCTGGGCGATCGCATTCGCGAGCTGGCCACTGCATACGCCGACCCGGCCCAGATACAGATTATGGAGAGTCAGATAGAGACCGTTCTCACTGACCATATTGATACTTTTATGCAAGCCGCCGAGGCCGAAGCCAGCGTTGCCCGCCACCAGCCGCTAAGCAGCGTGTTCGCCCGCCGACTCTGCCACCATCTCAAGGCAAGGAGAACTGAGTCATGAATCCATCCACCCTTCCCGCTGCTGACCACCTCGACTGGGCAACTCTTCCCATCGATAGCATCGACCTTTCCCCTGAGCAGGTGAGTCAGGCCATGCGCACCGCCCAGGGAATTCCCACCCCCGATCGCCAGTGGTCAACCTACCTCCAGGCCCTGGCTCTGCGGGGGGTGGAGCAGTGGCTGAGCGATCGCGCCCCCGACCTGGCCTATGGCGATCAGCAGTGTTCCGTCAACCAGCCCGCCTACGCCAACCTGATCGACGCCGCCTGCAACCTGGAGATTGGCGGCTTTCGGGTGTGCCTGGTGACCGTGGGCAGTCTGACGGATGAGGTGGTGGCGGTGCCCAAGGCGGTGCTTGACCTGCCAGATTTTGTGGCCCATCTCTATGTACTGGTGGAAGTGTTGGAGGAACAGGAGCAGGTGCAGATTCAGGGCTATTTTCGCCACGACCAGTGGAGCCAGCACCGCCAGGATTGGGCAACTGCCGACCCCGACGCCTGGGCCTACAACCTGCCCCGCCACTGGTTTACCCAGGATGCCGATGCCCTGCTGGGGGATCTGCGGCTGCTGGCCCCAGCGGCGATCGCCCTGCCCACCATCGCCCCCCAGCCCTACGCCCCCTTCGCCGCCCTGAAGGCCCGCCTGCGCCAGTGCCTCCCCTCCCTGGAGAATGGGGCGATCGCCCTGGAAGACTGCCTCACCTGGGCCGAGGCTGCCACCCTGCTCACCCATCCCGACCTGGTGCAGTGGCTCTATCAGGTGCAGCAATCGGGTCAGCCGACCGAATTCAACCCGCTCCAGTCGCTCCAATCCCTGCGGCAGCGCGTGATTAACGTGGGCCAGTGGCTCCGCAGCCAGGTGGATCAAGTAGCGGAGGAAATGGCCTGGGTGCTCATGCCCGCTCCGGCCCTGGAACCCATGCGGCGCACAGCAAGCGATCGCCTCCAGTCTGTCACCGCCGAACTCAGCCGCCAGGGCATGCCCATCCCCGCCGATACACGAATCGCTTACCGTGACCTGCGCTGGGGCGGCGTCACCCTGCGCCTCCATGCCCTGGTGTGGCAACTACCCGACGCCACTCCCACCCCCGAATGGGCCATGCTGGTGATTGTGGGTGCCCTCCCTGGCGCAACGCCCCCAGCGGGCCTGAAGCTCATGGTGCGCGACGCCGCCACCGTTCTGGCGGAACAGGAACTCACCCAGCCCGACCCCGACGCCTACCTCTATGCCCAGGTCATTGGAGCCGCAGACGAGCAGTTCTGGGTCACCATTGATTTAGGCAATGGAGCCGTCGTCACCCTGCCCCCCTTCGCCCTGGAGCAACCGACCCATT